>NZ_JBSGTR010000013.1:0-93387 GCF_053607505.1 Rhodococcus sp. NPDC055112 | reverse complement strand
GTCCAGGGACTCGTCAACCGCGCACAGGCGCGAAGCGCCTACGCGCTGCCGTCGAAGAGCGAGGTCACCGAGCCGTTCTCGAAGACCTCCTTGATGGTGCGCGCGAGCAGCGGCGCGATGGAGAGCACGGTCAGCGTCGGGAAACGCTTCTCCTCGGGGATCGGCAGCGTGTTGGTCGCGATGACCTCCTTGGCGCCGCAGGACGCCAGTCGCTCGGCGGCCGGGTGCGAGAAGATGCCGTGGGTGGTGGCGATGATGACGTCACCGGCACCGGCGTCCTTGAGCACCTTGACGGCGCCCGCGATGGTGCCGCCGGTGTCGATCATGTCGTCGATCAGCACGCAGGTGCGGCCGTTGACGTCACCGACCACGCGGTTGGACTTGACCTGGTTCGGGACCAGCGGGTCACGGGTCTTGTGCACGAACGCCAGCGGCGCGCCGTCGAGGGCGTCAGCCCACTTCTCGGCGACCTTGACGCGGCCGGCGTCCGGGGAGACGACGCAGATGTTGTCGGTGCCGTAGTTCTCCCGCACGTACTCGGCGAGCTGGCCCTGCGCGTGCATGTGATCGACGGGGCCGTCGAAGAAGCCCTGGATCTGATCGGTGTGCAGGTCGACCGTGATGATCCGGTCGGCGCCGGCGGTCTTGAGCAGGTCCGCGATGAGGCGGGCCGAGATGGGCTCGCGGCCGCGGTGCTTCTTGTCCTGGCGGGCGTACGGGTAGAACGGCAGCACCGCGGTGATGCGCTTGGCGGATCCACGCTTGAGCGCGTCGATCATGATCAGCTGCTCCATGACCCACTGGTTCAGCGGGGCCGGGTGGCTCTGCAGCACGAACGCGTCGGATCCACGCACCGACTCCTCGAATCGGACGAAGATCTCGCCGTTGGCGAAGTCGCGGGCGGTCTGCGGGGTGACCTGGATGTCCAGCTCTTTCGCGACCTGTTCGGCCAACTCGGGATGGGCGCGACCAGAGAAGAGCATCAGGTTCTTCTGGTTGTCGATCCAATTCGCGCTAGTCACTGATCTTCGCCATCCTTGTTCGTGTTTTCGGCTTGTTGCTGCTGTGCCCGCGCCGCCGCTTCGGCCGCCGCGGTGCCGGGTCGGTTCCGCTCGACCCAACCTTCGATGTTGCGCTGCTTACCCCCGGACACGGCGAGCGCGCCGGGCGGAACGTCGAACCGCAGCACCGTACCCGCACCGGTGTACGCACCGTCGCCCACCTGCACCGGGGCGACGAACATCGTGTCGGACCCGGTGCGGACGTGCGACCCCACCACCGTACGGCTCTTGCTGACGCCGTCGTAGTTGACGAAGACGCTCGACGCCCCGATGTTGCTGTGCTCACCGACGGTGGCGTCGCCGACATAGGTCAGGTGCGGCACCTTCGAGTGCGCCCCGATGTCGGAGTTCTTCACCTCGACGAAGGCGCCCAGCTTGCCCGCCTCGCCGAGCACGGTGCCGGGGCGCAGGTAGGTGAACGGGCCGACGGTGGCGCCCGCGCCGATCGCCGAGCGGTCGGCATGGGTGCGGATCACGGTGGCTCCCTCGCCGACGGTGACGTCGCTGAGGGTCGAGTCCGGGCCGATGACGGCGTCCTCGCCCACGGTGGTGCGGCCGCGCAGCTGCACGCCGGGCTCGATGGTCACGTCCGGCCCGAGCTCCACCTCGACGTCGATCCACGTACTCGACGGGTCGACGACGGTGACCCCTGCGCGCATGTGCCGCACCAGGATCCGACGGTTGAGCTCGTGCGCGAGGGTCGCGAGCTGGACCCGGTCGTTGGCCCCGGCGACGAGCAGCGAGTCGGCGAGGTGCTTCGCGCGCACCGTCTTGCCGGCGCGGCGGGCGATGGCGATGACGTCCGTCAGGTAGAGCTCGCCCTGCGCGTTGTTCGCGCTGAGCGAGGCGAGCGCGGAACGCAGGGTGGCGACATCGAAGGCGTAGACCCCGGAGTTCACCTCGGTGATGGCGCGCTGCGAGTCGGTCGCGTCGGCCTGCTCGACGATCGCGTTCACCTCGCCGTCCGTGGTGCGCAGGATGCGCCCGTAGCCGGTGGGGTCGGCGGCGGTGGAGGTGAGAACGGTCACGGCGGCCGCCGGTGCCGCGGTGTGGGTGGCGAGCAGCGCGTGCAGCGCCTCCCCGTCGAGCAACGGGACATCGGCGGAGGTGACCAGGACGGTGCCGTCGAAGTCGTCGGGCAGCGCGCTCAGGCCGCACGCCACCGCGTGCCCGGTGCCCTTCTGCTCGTCCTGCACCGCGGTGAGGATCTTGCGGCCCAGGTCCCCTGCGACCTGCGCGGTCGCGGCGCCGACGGCCTCGCGCTCGTGGCCGACGACGGTGACCAGGTGCGCGGGATCGAGCTCGGAGGCCGCGTGCAGGGAATGCGCGAGCATCGTCCGGCCTGCGATCGCGTGCAGCACCTTGGGGGTCTTGGACCGCATCCGAGTTCCTGCCCCTGCGGCGAGGACGACCACTGCGGTCTCGGCTGGCATGACGCTCCCTCGAACTCGAACCGGTCTCTACAGCTGCTGGCCGACCCAGCAATTCGCGCCACTGAGCCAATGGTCGCTCAGAAGAACTCGCTCCGCCGCCAGGACTCGAACCTGAACTATCTGAACCAAAATCAGAGGTGCTGCCATTACACTACGGCGGATTGCCGCACCTGCGGAAACGCGTCAGAAACCGGAGGCTCGGCCCGGCCCCGCCTGTGCGCCCACGATCCTCGCATGCTGGCGCGGATTTGGTCGAACCGCCTCGACTGAATCGATTCGCGTGCCGGATAGGCTGGCGGCATGTCCCGACCCCCGCAGGCCCCCGGCGAACGACCTCCGCGGACGCGGATGACCGGCACCCAGCGTCGCGAGCAGCTGATCGAGATCGCCCGCTCCCTGTTCGCCGAACGCGGGTACGAGGCCACCTCCATCGAGGAGATCTCCGCCCGCGCGAGCGTCTCCAAGCCCGTCGTCTACGAGCACTTCGGCGGCAAGGAGGGCCTCTATGCCGTGGTCGTGGACCGCGAGATGTCGACCCTGCTCAACATGATCACCGCCTCGCTCTCGCAGAATCGGTCCCGCGTCCGGGTCGAGCGAGTGGCATTGGCCCTGCTCACCTACGTCGAGGAGCGCACCGACGGCTTCCGCATCCTGGTGCGCGACTCCTCGGTGACGGCTGCCGACGGTACCTATTCGTCCCTGCTCAACGACGCGGTCAGTCAGGTCGGCCACATCCTGGCTTCGGACTTCTCCAAGCGAGGCTTCGACCCGGAGCTCGCCCCGCTCTACGCCCAGGCGTTGGTCGGGATGGTGTCGATGACCGCGCAGTGGTGGCTCGACGAACGCACACCACCCAAGGAGGTGGTGGCCGCGCACGTGGTGAACCTGTGCTGGAACGGCCTGACCAACCTGGAGGCCGACCCGAAACTCGGCGCGAGTAGCGGCGGCAGGGGTCGCGCCACCGCGGCGGGCCCATCGGAAAACGTCGGTGGCCGCGCCTAGACTCTTCTGTGGTCGTCCCCAGCGGCGGCTTCACCCGTTCGGCGAGCCCAGGAGCATCGACGTTGTCTTCCCGTTCTTCGAACCCGGTGGCCGTCGACTCCGCTGCGTTTCCTCTCGCCGGAGTGTTCTCGGTGGCCCTCGCCGACCCCGCCTTCGGCGGCGTGCGCGAGGCCGTCGGCTCGGCCTCGCTCGACATCGTCGCGCCCACCCCGGCCCGGCCCTTCATCGCCTCCGCCATCGCGGAGGAGACGCAGCTGCTGCTCGTCACCGCGACCGGCCGCGAGGCCGACGACCTGACCGGTGAGCTGCGCGAGGTGCTCGGCGACGCGGTCGCGCAGTTCCCGTCCTGGGAGACGCTGCCGCACGAGCGGCTCTCGCCCGGCGCGGACACGGTCGGCCGCAGGCTCGAGGTGCTGCGCAGGCTGGCCCGCCCGGACGACGCCGACTACGGCCCGCCGCTGCGGGTCATCGTCACCACCGTCCGCTCGCTGGTGCAGCCGATGGCGCCCGGGCTCGGCGAGATCGAACCGATCACGCTGCGGGTCGGATCCGAACACGACTTCGACGCGCTGACACACCGCCTCGTCGAACTGGCCTACGAGCGCGTCGACATGGTCGGTAAGCGCGGCGAGTTCGCGGTCCGCGGCGGCATCCTCGACATCTTCTCGCCGACCGCCGACCACCCGGTGCGGGTGGAGTTCTGGGGCGACGAGGTCACCGAGCTGCGCGCGTTCTCGGTGGCCGATCAGCGGTCACTGCCCGAGCTCGAGATCGCCACCCTGATCGCGCCGCCCTGTCGCGAGCTGCTGCTCACCGCCGCGGTGCGCGATCGCGCGGCGGCGCTGGCCGCCGACAACCAGGCCGATGCGGCGCTGGTGGAGATGCTCGACAAGCTGTCCGCAGGCATCCCGGTCGAGGGCATGGAGGCACTGCTGCCCGTGCTGCAGAACGGCGAGCTGGCGCTGCTCACCGATGCGCTGCCAGCGAACACGCACGTGCTGCTCTGCGACCCGGAGAAGATCCGTACCCGCGCGACCGACCTGGTGCGCACCGGGCAGGAGTTCCTCGAGGCGTCCTGGACGGCGGCCTCGCTTGGCGGGGCGGCGCCGCTGGACGCGTCCGCGATCGACACCTCGAGCGTCGGCGGCAAGGGCCTCGACCTCGCGGCCTCCGCCTACCGGTCGCTGCGGCAGGTACGCGAGAGCGTCGAGGCGTCCGGCCGGCCCTGGTGGACGGTCAGTCCGCTGGCCTCGGGCAGCGGCGAGGAACTGGCCCTCGAACTGCGGGCGGTGCCCGAGGTCCGCGGTTCCGACGAGCTGCTGGCCGAGCTGTTCGTGACGCTGCGGGCGCACGTGAGCGCGGGCGGTCGGGCCGCGATCGTGGTGGCAGGCTCCGGCACCGCGCACCGGGTGCTGGAACGGCTCGCCGAGGCGGAGGTCCCGGCGACCGAGCTGGCGCCCGGCGCGGCGCCAGGGCCTGGCGTGGTCGGCGTGCTCTGCGGCAGCCTGCACGACGGACTGATGTTCCCCGGCAGCGATGCCGGCCTGGTCCTGATCACCGAGTCCGACCTCACCGGCAACCGCGTCGCGGCGGTCGGGGACGGCAAGCGGCTGCCCGCCAAGCGGCGCAATCAGGTCGATCCGCTCGCGCTGACCGCGGGCGACATGGTGGTGCACGACCAGCACGGCATCGGCCGCTTCGTCGAGATGGTCGAGCGGACCGTCGGCGGCGCGCGCCGCGAGTACCTGGTGATCGAATACGCGGCCAGCAAGCGGGGTCACCCCGGCGACCGGCTGTTCGTGCCGATGGAGTCCCTCGACCAGCTCTCCCGCTACGTCGGCGGCGAGCTGCCCGCGCTCTCGAAGCTCGGCGGCTCCGACTGGACCAACACCAAGCGCAAGGCCCGCAAGGCGGTTCGGGAGATCGCCGGGGAACTGGTGCAGCTGTACGCCGCCCGGCAGGCCGCGCCGGGGCACGCCTTCGGCCCGGACACCCCGTGGCAGAAGGAGATGGAGGACGCGTTCGCGTTCACCGAGACCCACGACCAGCTGACGGTCATCGACGAGGTCAAGGCCGACATGGAGAAGCCGGTCCCGATGGACCGCGTGGTGATCGGCGACGTCGGCTACGGCAAGACGGAGGTCGCGGTCCGGGCCGCCTTCAAGGCCGTCCAGGACGGCAAGCAGGTGGCGGTGCTGGTGCCGACCACCCTTCTCGCGCAACAGCATCTGCAGACCTTCACCGAGCGGATGGCCGCCTTCCCGGTCAAGGTCCGGGGCCTGTCCCGGTTCACCGATGCGGGGGAGTCGAAGGAGATCATCGCCGGTATGGCGGACGGCGAGGTCGACGTCGTCGTCGGCACGCACCGGCTCTTGCAGACCGCGGTCCGCTGGAAGGACCTCGGCCTGGTGATCGTCGACGAGGAACAGCGGTTCGGCGTCGAGCACAAGGAACACATCAAGGCGCTGCGCACCCACGTCGACGTGCTGACCATGTCCGCCACCCCGATTCCGCGAACCCTCGAGATGAGCATGGCCGGCATCCGCGAGATGTCGACCATCCTCACCCCGCCGGAGGAGCGGCACCCGGTGCTCACCTATGTCGGCGCGTACGCCGACAAGCAGGTGGCCGCCGCGATCCGGCGCGAGCTGCTGCGCGACGGCCAGGTGTTCTACGTGCACAACCGGGTCAGCTCGATCGACAAGGCCGCCAAGCGACTTCGTGACCTGGTGCCCGAGGCGCGGGTAGTGGTCGCGCACGGCCAGATGAACGAGGAGACGCTCGAGAAGACCGTGCAGGGATTCTGGGAGCGCGAGTTCGACGTGCTCGTGTGCACCACGATCATCGAGACCGGCCTGGACATCTCCAACGCCAACACCCTGCTCGTCGAGCGGGCCGACTCGCTCGGTCTGTCGCAGTTGCACCAGCTCCGTGGGCGCGTCGGCCGCAGTCGTGAGCGCGGGTACGCGTACTTCCTGTACCCGCCGGAGAAGCCGCTCACCGAGACCGCGTACGACCGCCTCGCCACCATCTCGCAGAACTCCGATCTCGGCGCGGGCATGGCCGTCGCCATGAAGGACCTCGAGATCCGCGGCGCGGGAAACGTGTTGGGGGCGGAGCAGTCCGGACACGTCGCAGGCGTCGGGTTCGATCTGTACGTGCGGCTGGTCGGCGAGGCCGTCGAGGCGTTCCGCGCGGTCGCCGACGGCAGGCCGGTCACCACCGACGAGGCACCGAAAGAGGTCCGTATCGACCTGCCGGTGGATGCGCACATCCCGCCCGACTACGTGACCAGCGACCGGCTCAGGCTCGAGGCATATCGGAAGCTGGCCGCCGCCACCGACTCCGAGGCCATCGTCGCGGTGATCGAGGAGCTCGTCGACCGGTACGGCCCCGTGCCGGAGGAGGTGGGCCGGCTGGTCTCGGTAGCCAAGCTGCGCCTGCTCTGCCGGGAGTTCGGGCTCGAGGAGGTGTCGGTGGCCGGCACCCAGCTCAAGATCGCGCCGATGCACCTGCCGGACTCGAAGCAGCTGCGCCTCAAGCGCCTGTACCCGAGCGCGCAGTACCGCGCGACGACCGGGATGGTGCAGCTACCGTTGCCGCGCACCGGTTCCGGCGGGGTCGGCGCGGACCGGGTGCGCGATGTCGCGCTGTTGCAGTACATCGCGGACTTCCTGCTCGCCCTCGACGGCCGCGCCGCAGGCGCCGTCGACGTCAGCCTGCCCGCGAGGGTGTGAGGCGGTGACGAGCGAGCCCGGACGTCAGGAGCAGCGGCAACGCGACAGTGTGACGGAGCCGCCACGGCCAGGCGACAGTGTCGTCGAGGCCATCGACGTGATGGACAAGCTGTGGGGCTACGGCGGCTGGGAAGTCACCCAGACCCACGACTCGCTGACGGTCTACCTCGTCGAGGAGACCTACGAGCTGCTCGACGCGATCGCCGCGGGCGACCCGGCCGAGATCCGTGAGGAGCTCGGGGATCTGTTGCTACAGGTGCTCTTCCAATCCCGGATCGCTCAGGCTGCCGGGCACTTCGACGTCGACGACGTGGCGGCCACACTGGTCGCCAAGCTGGCGCACCGCAGCCCGCACCTGGCCGAGGACGCCGTCGGCCCGATCGACATCGCCGAGCAGGAGGCGGCGTGGGAGCGCCGCAAGCTCGCGGAGAAGTCGCGCGCCTCGTGCATCGACGGCATCGCCACCAGCCTGCCCGCCCTGGCGTTGGCGGAGAAGGTGATCGGCCGGGCCCGCAAGGCCGGGTTGCCCGCCGAGCTGGTGCCCGAGGACCTCACGACGGTGCGGATCGGGGAGAACGGCAACGCGGAGGTGACCCTGCGGCGGGCCGTGCTGGCCTTCGCGGACCGGATCCGGGCCGCCGAGAGCGCCGCCGCCGCGGCCGGGATCGCCCCCGGCGCCCTCGCCGACGAGGACTGGAAGGCGCACTGGGCCTAGCGGATCCGGTCCGCCGAGGTCAGTGCCCCGGCTCGGCCATCGGTTCCGTCGGAGACGCCTGCCCCTCGAACAGCGTCGAACCCCAGTACCCGCCGTCGTCCTGGATGCCGGGCGGCACGGCGAACACCGCGGACCCGACGTGCTTGATGTACTCGTTGAGCGCGTCGTTGCGTGAGAGCGACAACTGCATCGGCACGAACTGCTTCTGCGGATCACGGCAGTAGGCGATGAAGAACAGTCCGGCGTCGAGGTGCCCGAAGCCGTCGGACCCATCGGTGAAGTTGTAGCCGCGCCGCAAGATCTGGATGCCGCCGAGCTCCTCGGCGGAGGCGAGCCGGACGTGCGCGTCGGTGTCGATGACGGGCTGTCCGCCCGCGCCCTTCGCATCGAGGTTCAGCGGATCGAACTCGTTCTTCTCGCCGAGCGGTGCACCGGTGCCCTTGCTGCGCCCGATCACCCGCTCCTGTTCGTTGAGTGCGGTGCGGTCCCACGATTCGATCAGCATCCGGATGCGCCGGGCCACCAGGTACGAACCGCCCGCCATCCACTCCTGGTCGTCGGCCCCGGTCACCCAGACCTGCTCGTCCACGGCGCCCTGGTCCTCGGCCTTGATGTTGCGCGTTCCGTCCTTGAACCCGAACAGGTTCCGCGGCGTCGACTGGGTCGTCGAGGTCGAGGAGGTCCGGCCGAACCCGAGCTGTGACCACTTCACCGCCACGGTGCCGAAGCCGACCCGGGCGAGGTTGCGGATGGCGTGCACGGCCACCTGGGGGTCGTCCGCGCAGGCCTGGATGCAGATGTCCCCGCCGCTGCGGGCCGGGTCGAGGGAGTCGCCGGTGAACTTGGGCAACTCGGCGAGCGCCGCGGGTCGCCTGTCCGCCAGGTCGAACCGCTCGAACAGCGACGGCCCGAACCCGATGGTCAGCGTCAGCCGGCTCGCGTGCAGGTCGAGTGCCTCGCCGGTGTCGGTCGGCGGGGAGTAGTCGCCCGCGCCGATGGCGCCGTCGGGCACGGCCTCCTCTCCCGCCGTCATCCGTTCCGCCATCTGGGTCCACTTCTTCAGCAGGGCGACCAGGTCGTCCCGGGAGTCGGTGGTGACATCGAACGCGACGAAGTGCATGCGGTCCTGCGCCGGGGTGACGATCCCGGCCTGGTGGGCGCCGCGGAAGGCGACCACCTGGGTGTCTACCGATGCTGGCTCCGGCGCGGTCAGGCGACCGACCGCTGCGCCCGCGCCGACCGCGAGCGCCCCCGCACCAACGGCGCCGAAGAGTCTGCGCCGCGAGAGCCCGGGACGGCCGGCGCCGTCACTGCCCGGCGACGACACCCTGCACCTGGCTCACCTCTGCGGACAGCGCGTCGATCTTCTGCGAAAGTGCCTGCCGCTGAGGCTCGGTCACTGTGCTGTACAGCACGAAGCCGTCGCCGCTGCGGTAGAGGGCGAGCTCCGCGTCGAGCTCGGCGAAGCGCTGATCGATCCGGGTGCCCAGCGCGGGGTCCTTCTCGTCGACGATCGGGCGGAGCGTCGCGACCGCGGCCTGGGATCCGTCCACGTTGGCCTGGAAGTCCCACAGGTCGGTGCCGCTGAAGATGTCCTCCTCACCGGTGATCTTGGTGCGGGAGACCTCGTCGAGCAGCGTCTGGGCGCCGCCGGCGACCTGGATCGGGTCGACGGTGAAGTCGGGGGAGTTGATGCCGTCGGACAGTTCCTGGAGGTCGGCGAGGAGCTGGTCGGCGATGGCGTTCGTGTCGGGCTGCAGGCCCTGTGCCCACAGATCCTTCTCGAGCCGGTGGAAGCCGGTCCATTTCTGGCCCGGCTCGAGGTCGACCTCGCGCAGGTCCAGTCGCGGGTCGAGGTCGTCGGGGAACGACTCGGCGATCGGCTCGATGCGCTCGTAGTAGGTGCGGGTGGTCGGGAACTTCGCCTTGGCGGCCTCGATGTCGCCGGACTTGACCGCGGCGACGAATGCCGCCGCCGTCTCCTGGAGGGCGGTGACCTGGCTCGTGACGTAGCGCTTGTACTCGGCAGCGGCATCGGCCAGCTGGCCGCTCTCGTCGGCGGCCGTGGAGGAGTCGCCGGTCACCGTGAACTCGGAACGGATGCCGTCGCCGACCATGCCCGGCTTGCAGGCGGTGTGGTAGGTGCCTGCCTCCGCGAAGTTCACGATCAGGGTGCGGGTCAGGCCCGGACCGACGTTCTCCACCTCGCCCATGACGCGATCGCCCTCGCCGTAGACGTAGAACTCGGTGACCTTCGAACCGTTGTTGGTGATCTCGAAGGTGTTGTTGCCGGTCTCTCCGGTGTCGCGCGCGACCTCGCAGCTGGTGTCGGTCGCGGTGACCGCGATCGCGCCCTCGGCGCTCTCGGACTTGGAGGTGCAGGCGGCCAGCGCCACCGGCGCGAGGGCCAGCAGTGCAATGGCGGGAACGGTGCGACGCACGGTGGAGCCTTTCAGGATGCGGGGATGTTGGAGGGTTCGGGGAGCGGAGCCCGCTCGGGCCCGGGCTTGGCAGGCAGCGGGCGCAGGAACACGGTGAGCACGACGACCAGGTACACCGCCCAGGCGACCACCTGGAGGACCGTCGGGTCCGGCCGGAAGTTGAAGATGCCCTGCAGGACGGTGCCGTACCAGGTTGAGGTGTCGAAGTGGGCCGACACATCGAATGCCAGGTTCGATCCGCCCGGGAGCCAGCCGGCGATCTGCAGGGCGCGGACGCCATACGCCAGGATCCCGGCCGCGACGACGACCAGGAACACCCCGGTGTAGCGGAAGAAGGCCGCGAAGTCGATCCGGACCGCACCGAAGTACAGGCCGACGGTCAGGGCCGCGGCGACGGCGATCCCGAGGAGCAGGCCGACGAGCGGCCAGATGCTGCCCGCGGTGTTCTCCGCGTAGCCGACGAGCAGCAGCGCCGTCTCCACCCCCTCACGGCCGACGGCGAAGAAGGCCATCGAGGCGACCGCGAACGGTCCGACCGCGAGTGCCTTGGACAGCCCTGCGCGCAGGTGCCCCGAGATCGAGGCGGCGGCCTTGCGCATCCACAGGATCATCGCGGTCACGATGACCACGGCGACCAGGGACGCGAGTCCGCTGATGAGCTCGGCCGCCAGTCCGGTGACCGTCGAGGTGCCGAAATGGATTGCGACGAAGATGATCGCGACCATGGCGACTGCCGCGGCGACGCCGAGCCACACCCATTTGAGGGCGTCGCGCCGGTCGGACTTGACCAGGAACGCGACCAGGATCATCACGACGATGCCGGTCTCGAGTCCCTCGCGGAGTCCGATGAGTCCGCTGCCGACCAGTTGCGTCGCGACGCTCGGCGCGCTCGCGCCTGCGGCGAGTGTGAGCACGGCGGCTCCTCATCTGTGCATGTCGCAGCCCATACATAGGCAAGGCGAACCTTCTCTTGAACCGAACTAAGGTAGCACTTACCAGATGCGGGCCCGGGCCGCGATGGCGGCCCGTCCGAATTGCCCGGGTTGCCGCCCGTCAGTGATTCACGTGGATCATGGACGCGGTGACCACACGACATCGACGACTGCTCGGGTGCGTTGTCGGGGCCGTGCTCGGCGTCGCGATCCTCGCCGGATGTGCGGGTGAGCCGAAGATTGCCATCCCGCAGGGCATTCCGCCGGGCCCCGGTGCACCCGTGCCCCCGATCGACATCGATGCTCCCGGTCGGACCGCCGATCAGTTGCGGGACTGGGCCGCCGGCCAGACCGACGCCCTCGGGTTCTCGGTCACCGCGCTCGAGGCCTACGGCTACGCGGCCGCGGTGATGGCGCAGTCGCGGCCCGAGTGCGGCATCGGATGGACGACGCTGGCGGGTATCGCGAGCGTCGAGAGCAGGCACGGCACCTACCGCGGTTCCTCCGTCGCGCCGACCGGAGACGTCAGCCCGCAGATCCGGGGCATTCCGCTCGACGGGGGGCCGGGGGTCGCCGAGATCCCGGACACCGACGGCGGCGCGATGGATGGCGACCCCGTGCACGACCGCGCGATGGGTCCCCTGCAGTTCATCCCCGAGACCTGGAAGCGGTGGGGCGTCGACGCCAACGGCGACGGGGTGGCGAATCCGGACAACATCGACGATGCGGCGCTGACGGCGGCTCGGTACCTCTGCGCCAGGGGCGGTGACCTGACCTCCGAGGAGGGCTGGCGCCGGTCCCTGATGGCATACAACCTGTCCGGCGAGTACCTGAACGACGTTCGTGACCGCGCGGCCGCGTATTCGGTGGGGACCCGGCCGTGACCGCGCGGCGCGACGACACGGCCGGTTGCTGCCGTTAGGCTCAGACCTGGCACTATGTAGCGAAATCGTCTACTGGAAACGCCGCCAAAAGGAGAACCATCCGTGGCCATCATTGAGCAGGTCGGAGCTCGCGAGATCCTCGATTCCCGGGGAAACCCCACGGTGGAGGTCGAGGTGCTGCTCGACGACGGCAGCTTCGCGCGCGCCGCGGTGCCCTCGGGTGCCTCCACCGGCGAGCACGAGGCCGTGGAGCTGCGTGACGGCGGCGACCGCTACGGCGGCAAGGGCGTCGAGAAGGCCGTCGAGGCCGTGCTCGGTGAGATCGCCCCGGCCATCATCGGCATCGACGCCACCGAGCAGCGCGTGGTCGACCAGGCCCTGCTGGACCTCGACGGCACCCCGGACAAGTCCCGCCTCGGCGCCAACGCCCTGCTCGGCGCGTCGCTGGCCGTCGCCCGCGCGGGCGCCGAGTCCTCCGGCCTCGAGCTCTTCCGCTATGTCGGCGGCCCGAACGCGCACGTGCTGCCCGTCCCGATGATGAACATCCTCAACGGCGGCGCGCACGCGGACACCGGCGTCGACGTCCAGGAGTTCATGGTCGCGCCGATCGGCGCCGCCACCTTCAAGGAGTCGCTGCGCTGGGGCACCGAGGTGTACCACTCGCTCAAGTCGGTGCTCAAGGCCAAGGGCCTGTCCACCGGCCTCGGTGACGAGGGCGGCTTCGCCCCCGACGTCGCGGGCACCAAGGAAGCGCTCGACCTGATCATCGAGGCCATCGCCAAGACCGGTCTGAACCTGGGCACCGACGTCGCGCTGGCGCTGGACGTCGCGGCCACCGAGTTCTACACCAAGGGCTCCGGCTACAAGTTCGAGGGCAAGATCCGCACCGCCGCCGAGATGTCGGCCTTCTACGCCGAGCTGATCGCCGCGTACCCGCTGGTCTCCATCGAGGACCCGCTGGACGAGGACGACTGGGAGGGCTGGGTCGCGCTCACCGAGCAGGTCGGTGACAAGGTCCAGCTCGTCGGCGACGACCTGTTCGTCACCAACCCGGATCGCCTCGAAGAGGGCATCGTCAAGGGCGCCGCGAACGCGCTGCTGGTGAAGGTGAACCAGATCGGCACGCTGACCGAGACCTTGGACGCCGTCGACCTGGCGCACCGCAACGGCTACAAGACGATGATGAGCCACCGCTCGGGCGAGACCGAGGACACCACCATCGCCGACCTCGCCGTCGCCGTCGGCAGCGGCCAGATCAAGACCGGCGCCCCCGCCCGCAGCGAGCGCGTCGCGAAGTACAACCAGCTCCTCCGCATCGAGGAGGCCCTCGGCGACGCGGCCCGCTACGCAGGCGAGCTCGCGTTCCCGCGCTTCTCCTTCGACGGCTCGGCGAGCTGAGAACGGAAGCGGTACTGAGCCTATGAGCCAACGCGGTAGGTCACGTCCGGGCGGCAGCCCGGCCGGTCGGGACTCCCGTCGCACCCGCGACGAGTCGGCTGCGCGGCGTCCGTCGCGCGGCCGTACGACCGGACCTACCGCGTCGGCTCCAGGCTCCGGCCCCGCGGCGGGCGGAAAGCCCGCTCCGGAGTTCGAGCCCGAGTCGTCCAGCGAGAAGCCCATCCGCGCACGGGGTTCGCGGGCCGGCTCCTCAGGCGAGGACAAGCCCGAACGCACCATCCTCGGGCTCTCCACCGGCAAGGCGGTGATCCTGGCGGTGGTGGTCTGCGCCCTCGCGCTCACCCTGGCCGTCCCGCTGCGCAACTACCTCACCCAGCGCAGCGAGGCGGATCGGGTTGCCGCGCAGCAGAAGGAACTCGAGGACGACCTCAAGCAGCTGACCCGGCAGAAGCAGCAGAACGACGACCCGGCGTACATCTCCGCCGAGGCCAGGGAGCGGTTGCAGTACGTCAAACCCGGCGAGACGCCGTTCCAGGTGCAGCTGCCGGGCGAGGTGGCGACCAGGCCCGAGCAGCTCAGTGAGCGCAAGCGCACCGGGGATCCCTGGTACACAGACCTGTGGCGGCCGATCGTGGAGCCGCAGCCGGAACCGAGCGCGACGCCCACGCCGCCTGCCCCGGGACCGCCACCGCCCGCACCGGATTCGACCGGCGCGGGTTCGATGACCATTCCTCACGATCAAGGAGGGCCCGTCGGGTGACCGATCCGGCTGACAGCACTTCCCGCCCCGCGGTGTCCCAGGACGACCTGGCCGCGGTGGCCGCGCAGCTCGGCCGCGATCCGCGCGGCGTTCTCGCCATCGCCTACCGGGCCCCGGACGGCACGCCCGGCGTGGTCAAGACCGCGCCCCGGCTGCCCGACGGCACGCCGTTCCCCACGCTGTACTACCTGACCGATCCGCGTCTCACCGCTGAGGCGAGCAGGCAGGAGTCGGCTGGGGTGATGCGCGAGATGACCGAACGCCTGGAGCACGATCCGGAGCTGGCACAGGCCTACCGGCGCGCGCACGAGTCCTACCTGGCCGAGCGGAACGAGATCGATTCGCTCGGAACAGATTTCACCGGCGGCGGCATGCCCGACCGGGTCAAGTGCCTGCACGTGCTGATGGCGCATTCGCTGGCGAAGGGGCCGGGTCTCAACCCGCTCGGCGACGAGTCGGTCGCGCTGGCCGCGCAGGGCAAGCTGCGCGGCACCGCCATCCCGGCGGACTGGCCCGTCTACCGGGGACCCGGTGAGACCGGGACCGACGAATGACCAGGGTCGCAGGCGTCGACTGTGGCACCAACTCGATCCGCCTGCTGATCGCTGACGCCGATGCGGAGGGACGCCTGCACGACGTCCGGCGTGAGATGCGGGTCGTGCGCCTCGGACAGGGTGTCGACGCGACCGGTGCGTTCGCACCCGAGGCCATCGAACGCACCAGGGTCGCGCTGCAGGAGTACGCGGACATGATCCGCGAGGCCGGCGCCACCGCGGTTCGGATGGTCGCGACGTCGGCGACAAGGGACGCCTCCAACCGCGAGGACTTCTTCGCGATGACCAGGGAGGTCCTCGGTGCCGTGATCGAGGGAGCGGAGGCGGAGGTGATCTCCGGTGACGAGGAGGCACGGCTCTCCTTCGCGGGCGCCGTCGGCGAACTCGACCCTGCCGCAGGACCTTTCGTTGTCGTCGATCTCGGCGGCGGATCCACCGAGGTGGTCCTCGGTGACGGCGGCGGGGTGCACGCGGCGCACTCGACCGATATCGGCTGTGTGCGGATCACCGAGCGCTGCCTGCACGACGACCCGCCGACGGCCGAGCAGATCGCGCAGGCGCGCGAGTTCGCGTTGGCGAAGCTCACCGAGGCCTTCGATGTGGTGCCGGTGGAGCAGGCGCACACCTGGGTCGGCGTGGCGGGCACGATGACGACCATCGCCGCGGTCTCACTGGAGCTGCCGCACTACGACGCCGAGAAGGTGCACCTGTCGCGGATGTCGTTGCCGCGGCTGCACGAGGTGAACGATTCGCTCGTACACATGACCCACGACCAGCGCGCGGCCCTCGGGCCGATGCACCCGGGTCGGGTCGACGTCATCGGTGGGGGAGCGATCGTCTCCGACGTCCTGGCCGAGGAGCTCGCGCGCCGCGCGGGGATCACCGAACTGGTGGTCAGCGAGCACGACATCCTCGACGGAATCGCGCTTTCGATCCTCTAGCGCTCTGCCATCGCCGGCAGCCCTGTCCGGCTCCGGCTGTTCCGAGGTCGGATCGGTCTTGACAAACCCTTGGGATCGCCCGACGGCGAGTGCCGTCGAAGGCTGCGCCGTTCCGTTGACGGACTGGCGATGGTGCTACCTCAGTCTGGCCATGTCTGGAAGATGATCTTGATAAAGATTCAATAACGGTATCCAAGATTGATGCAGTTTTGTTACCTTCGTCACGGGGGCCCGAGGGTCGCGCCACAGGAGCGGCCCAGCCAACGAAAAGAAGGTAGTGCTGTGGGCAATCACCACGGGACGGACACTCGTTCGAGCTGCACCATTGATCCACATTCCACGTCAGGTCGGCACCGCGCGCCGGTTGGCAACGGCCCCGATGTAGACGCCCCGTACGGCCGCCATTGTTTGCGGAACGTCGTGGTTTCCGTCGAAGTCGCCACCAAAACCAAGGTCGCTGTGCAGGGCAAGGATGTCGCGCAAGCCAAGGAATCTGCCCAGGGTCGCCACCGCGCGCCTGCGGGTACGGGTCCGATCAAGATCGTCACGGTTGCAGCTGCGACGAGCGTGATGCTGATCGGAAGCATGCAGCTCGGTGTCGGTAGCGCGGCGGCAGTGCCGATTCGGGTTCCCGGATTGCCGCCGATCGAGATTCCCGATGCGCTGGTGCCGGCGGGAGTCCAGCTTCCCCCTGTCAACCAGGCGCCTCTCGTCGTCCCGGTACCCCCGGCGTTCCAGGCGCCGCCGGCCGCTGTGGTGCCACAAGTCGCCCCGGAGCCGCAGGATTCCCCGGCGCCGTCGATCGAGGTGCCCGACGTCGCGGGCGTTCAGCAATGGGCACAAGACCAGCTCGGCACGCTTCCGTCGAACCATCCGATTTTGGCGCGAACTGTGCAGCCGGCATCGGGCACGCTGACATCTCCTTTCGGGCAGCGCTGGGGGACGCTGCACGGTGGAATCGACATCGCGGCGCCGATCGGTACCCCGATTCAGTCGGCCACCGATGGCACGGTCATTTCCGCGGGTCCGGCCTCCGGCTTCGGGCTGTGGGTGCGCGTTCAGGAAGATGATGGAACGACCACGGTGTACGGCCACATCAACGAGTTCCTGGTCGACATCGGCCAGCAGGTGGCGGCCGGTCAGCAGATTGCAACCGTTGGAAATCGTGGTCAGTCGACCGGACCGCACCTGCACTTCGAGGTGCACAATCCCGATGGGGAGAAGATCGACCCCGCCCAGTGGCTCCTGGATCGTGGGGTTTCGCCGACCTGGTCTCAGTAGCCTCGGCTGTTCGTGAGGCTGAACTCCGGCTTTGAGATGGCGCACGCGAAATGCGCCGCCCCGGATGCCGGGCAGCTAGCATCCACGTGTCCAGTTCGACCATTTCCCGCGGTCGGACTGGATGCGGCTGTCGTGGCGTCGGCAGTCGAGCCCCCATAGCCCAATTGGCAGAGGCAGCGGACTTAAAATCCGCCGAGTGTCGGTTCGAGTCCGACTGGGGGCACTTCATCTGACTCGGTGAACATACTGGTCAGCCTCGTTTCTGCTTCGGTTGTCGGGTATCTACTGCGCATTTGCCCACATCCTGCCCACACTTTCGTCGAGGCGTTTCGCCACATCTTCGAGGTCGTCATCGAACAAATCTGCGTATACGTCCAGCGTCATGGCCGCCGACGAGTGCCCGAGCATCCGCTGCACGGCCTTGACGTTGGCGCCCGACGAGACCGCGAGCGACGCCGCCGTATGCCGAAGGTCGTGTGCGGTCACGCGTGGAAACTCGGGCGTCGTCGGATCGTCGCCTTCTGCCTCTCGCGCGAGATCCGCAGTGCGCTGGCAGCGAGCTACCGCGCCGGACAGCCACGAATCATGGCTCGACGGCGACCGTAGGTGGCCGCCACTTTGAGATTCCCAGAGCAGATCGCCGGGTCCCTTGCCGCGGCAGTGTTGTGCGAGCTCGTCTACCACGAACTTCGGCAGCGCTACCGATCGGTTCTTGTGCCCTTTCAGGGTGCCGACGTGTGACTCGGCGCCAACATGAACCGCGTTCTCGTGAAGCAACGCGCGCCGACGGAGGAAATCGATATCACGTACGCGAAGGCCGGCGGCTTCACCCCACCGCAAGCCGACGTACGCAAGGAGTAGGACCAGCGCTCGGTACCTCCCTGATTCTTCTGCGAGCTGATGCACCTGGCGGTGTGTGAGGTACCGGCTGACCTTCCGGGTCCTGCGTGGCAGCTTGACCTTCTCGGCAGGATTCTTGGCCAGTCGGTTGTCTCGGACGGCGTCGTCGAGGATCCGCTTCAGCACGCTGTGCGCTGTGATGACGATGGTTGCGCCGCGCCGCGCTGATAGCTCCACGACCCAGGTTTGAACCTCGGTAAACGTGACCTTCACGATCTGGGTAGTGGCCCACCTCGGCTCGACGTGAACCTTCCATGCGCTGTCGATCGAGTGCAGTGCCGCTGGCTTCAGATGGGCCCGCTGCCTCGCAAGCCAATCCGGGCCGAGTTCGCCGATCGTGTACCGCCCAGCCGACGGGGCAACATAGCTGCCAGTTAGCTTGTCAACCTCGACGGTGTTGGCGTATGCCTCTGCTGCCTTCTTCGTTGTGAATCCGCGTTTATCGGTTTGTCGTCCGTCGGGTTTGCGGTACCGGACTCGGTACCTCTTGCCCTTCGCGGTCTCGTACGACTTGACCGTGGCCATCAGGCGGCGCGCCCGTGCGTTGACCAGTCATCGTGAATCTGTCGGAGCCGTAGTCCGAGAACAGTCTCGGCCCTGAATACCTCCGCCTGCCCGATTGCGTTCATGACAGCCTCCTCTCCAGTTCTTCGTCGATGTGGGCTCGTTCGCGGTCGGTCAGCTCGCGGATGCGGATCTGCAGCGTTCGGAGGTCAACCCACAGTTCCTCGGCGGTGTCGTCATCGACGCGGCGCCGGTTCCAGATCAGGGCGTCGACAAGGTCGTCGAGGGTGATGAGGCGTCGCGCGGTGATGCGGTCGACGCATCGCTCTTCACGTGCGGCGAGGTGAGGTTCGTCGGGGACCGGGCCGCGCTCGACGTGTACGAGCTCGTGGGTAAGGGTGCAGCGACGCTCACGCTGGTTGCTGCTGGCGCAGACGTGGACGCCACGCTCGTCCCATCGACCGCGTTCCCCGTTCGGCAGCTCCTGGAGGTAATGCGCCTCGAGGTCGGGATGATGGTCGCGGAGGTGACGCCACGGATGCCAGACGGTCATGGACGCACTGCGATCGTTACCACCGACAACTACATCGTTGGCATTCCCTGTCTGGGAACCAACTACGGTCATGCGCCCCCCTCAGGGCCATCCGGATCTGCGATGTCCTCCGGCTCAGGCTGCATCCGCCGGCGACGCTTCTCCTCCGTTTCGCCCGCTTGGCGAGCAAGGGCATAGTCGGACTGGTGAGCAGGGTCGGCGCCTGGATCAACCGTGAGTCCTTGATCCCGCTCAGTCATGGCGCTGTCCTTGACCCGGGCGCCGAGCGGCCCATTGAGCAGAGAATCTGCAGTGGCGATGCGGCCACCCGTCCTGTTGGCGGCTTCGACTGTCTTGCGCATGCGGGCAACCTGCGAATTCTTCGCGCGCAGAAGGTCAGCTTCGCTGCCGTAAGCGATGACAGCCGCGTGGCGGACCCTGTCGAGCAACTCATCGATGTCAACGAAGAGGTCTTCGATCTCGGATACCAAGGTGTCAATCCGATCTGGATCCGGGGTGAGATCTATCCCGACCGCGGTGTCGTTCAAGAAATCAGCCTGGATGAGCATTGCGACGAGGGCTCGTCGTAGCTTGCTGAGTACCTCACCTTCGCCGCGGGGCTCGTCCGCCCACGGCGGGGCGGGAATTGACACCTTGTCGGCATAGGCCTCCTCATAGGTGAGCCCCTGTTGCTTCAAGTAGTCCGCTTGGTGCTTCTGATAGCGCTCTCGCTCGCTGAGTTCTGGCTCAGGTTCGCCTCCTTCGAGAACGGCATTCGCGCTTCCGTCGACCCACCGAAGGCTCTTGTCGAGTTTGCGGAGTGTCACCCGTCCGACCGTCGTCGCAGCCCCAGTTTCGAGACCTGTGAGTGTGCTGTTGGACGGGCCGCCTGCTTGCCAGAGCTCGATTTGGCTGAGGCCGAGTTCCTTTCGTCGTCGCTCGACGAAGCGTCCAAGACGTGCGATGTCGTTTGCCATGTCTCTAGCCTGCCCTAAAACTTCGGCAAACTAAAGCGTGATCGATCTGGAGCTACAGATGACCTACGACCTGGCGATAGTTACAGCTCTGTCGTTCTGCAGGTCAAGTGGAAGTTTTCCAAGATTCGGTCTTGATTTGCGCTGTAGTTTGCCAGTAACTTGAAGACATGCCTCCTTCAACTAAAGCGCGATCGCGCTACGACGGTCAGCGGGAGTCTCGGACTCCGCCCCATATCTCAATCAAGTACCTGCGTCTTGTCTCAGGCCAGACCCTCGACGAGCTCATTGGGCGGATCGAGGAAGAAACCGGTCGTCGGTATAGCCGTGGCGCAATAAGTGCCATCGAGAACGGCCACCGTGGTGCGAGCTCTGGGCTGATCGAGGCCCTTGAGGTTGTGTACGGACTTCCGGTGGGAGCAATCGATACCCAGTACCGGCCCCGTGTAGGCCCGGAGCATGCGGCATGACCGCAGGCATTGAGTCGCCTTGGATGACGGTCCGAGAAGTCGCGGAGTACGCGCGCCGATCGACGGATTCCGTCTACACCGCACTTCAGGTCGGCGAACTAGCTGGCCATCAGACGAAGGCGCCCAAGGGAAAGTGGTCGATCCATCGCGAAGCCATCGACCGCTGGCTAGCCGGAGAGCGTCCCGCTGCCAGCCGCACGAAGCGCCTCCGATCTGCATGAAAATGCCGCCAGCAGTTGCACCTGCTGACGGCCACGACATCAATCCGCATGAAAGGAGATCCGAATGTCGGATCTGACGATACCTAACGAGCCCGAGGGTGGGGAGTCTCCCTTCGACGAGATCAAGCGGGCCGGGCCAGACGGCGCCGAGTGCTGGTCTGCTCGCGAGTACATGGCTTCGCTCGGTTATGGCGCGGACTGGCGCAACTTCGTTGCCGTCATCGAGAAGGCGAAAATCGCAGCCTCGAACCAGGGCTACGACGTCGCAGACCATTTCGTTGGCGTCACCGAAAACTCAGGTCAGCAGGGTGGCCGCCCGCGGGAGGACTGCCACCTCTCTCGCTTCGCCTGTTACCTCGTGGCGATGAACGGCGACCCTCGCAAGCCTGAAGTTGCCGCCGCGCAGGCCTACTTCGCGATCCGCACCCGTGAGGCGGAGATTCGCCCGGCGCTCGACCTCTCGACCCCGGCTGGTGTCCTCGCGATGGCAGAGCAGTTCACGGCGACCGCGCGGCAGCTGGTTGTCGCGACGGAGGCGCAGCGGCAGCTCGAAGCGAAGGTTGAGCATGACGCCCCGAAGGTCGCGAAGGCTGAAGCCCATTCCGGTTCGACGACCTCGATTCACCGCCAGGACTTCGCTCGCGAGGTGCAGACCTGGGGGAAGAAGGTGCATGGCATCTGGATCTTGCAGGCCAACGTGATGGCATTCCTCACCCACAAGGGCATGACCATCCACGGTGAACGCTCCGACGCCGGTCAGGCAACCGCCACAGCGATCCGGAATGGATGGGCAGAGAACGTCAAGCGGACCGATGAGAAGTCGGGCCGAACCTCGTTCACTACCTACCTGCATCCGCGGGGCCAGGACATCGCGTGGAAGTGGATCACCAAGTACGTCGACAAGAACGGCTCGCTCCAGCTGCCGCGTGAGATCAACGGAGGAGATGCAGCATGAGTGACTACCTCTACCGCGTCGTCATCACCCGCTACCCCGAGGGCGCACTCCATCGAGATGACCCCGAGGACGACTACATGTACCCGGACCCCAACTGGGCGCCGGCAGGCTGGAAGCTCGAGGGCAACTACGTCGAGATCATGGGAACCACTGACTTCGTGTGGCCGGTGACGAACAAGGAGTACAAGTCCCGGTCGACCGCAAACAAGCGGGCCGCGCTGATCCGCCGCTACGGAGCCGAGTGTGAGGTGCAGCGATCCAGTCGTATCACCTGGCCGGATGACGACGCCGAAAGTTCGGATCCCGGGATTGAGAGGACGCGGATGGTTGTACCGCTCAGTGACGGGACATCGATGAGTGTCGTCTTCGAGATGCCGAAGAGCTCGCGCCTAGTCGATGGTGGTGCCGCATGATCTGCCGCGCGCTTTTGTGTGCGCTGCCTGCCGTGTTGTTCACGGTGTATGCGGTGGGCTGCGCCGCCTACGGCTACCTGTTGGGTCCCACTCCATAGGCCGCTCCCGCGGTCACCCATGAACTCCGGTGGCGGCGGGCTGAGATGTGGAGTCCTGGCCCGTCCAGATGGCGGGCATCCGCCGCCACCGATTTCCAATGAACCTGGACACAGAACACCGTGTCCACCGAAAGAATCCACGATCGATGAGGGAGCCGAAGTTGACAAACACCGCGGTGGAGCTGGAAGCGCTTCTGGCGGAGAACCGTCCGTCGATGACGTTGCTCGAACGCGTCGAGGCGCGCGCCGAGATCGATCAGGTGTCCGGCGTCATCTACCCGGATCCCTCCACCGCCCAGATGCGGCGGCTCGCGCGGATCACCGCGCCGGGCCTCCGCCGAATCCTCACCCGATAACAGGCGAAGCCGCCACGGATTGCGCCCGTGACGGCTCCCTAACCCATCCATCCAAGGAGATGAACATGCCAAACGATACGACAACGACCAGCGCCGACACGGGATTGCGTGTGGTGAGACTGGTCGCTGAGAACTACAAGCGGCTGACCGCGGTGGAGATCACCCCGGACCCCGCCGCCGCGACGGTAACGATCGCCGGCCGTAACGCGCAGGGGAAGAGCTCGGTCATCGACGCGATCTGGGCCGCCCTCGCGGGTTCGGCCGCAGCGAAGGGCACGACGACGACCCGCCCGATCCGGGATGGCGAGGAGAGCGCCCGGGTCACCGTCGATCTGGGCGACATCGTCGTGACGCGTACGTGGTCTGGGGAGAAGACCGCGCTGAAAGTCGAGTCCGTCGAGGGTGCGCGGTACGGCTCGCCGCAGAAGATGCTGGACGAGCTGATTGGTCGACTGTCCTTCGATCCGCTCGCTTTCGCATCGCTGTCCGCGAAGGCGCAGCAGGCTGAGCTGCTGCAGCTGGTCGAGTTGCCGTTCAACCCAGCCGACCTCGCCGCGCGCCGCGCCTCGGTATTCGAGGACCGCACCGATCTCGGCCGCACGGTGAAGCAGCTGCAGGGCCAACTCGACGGGTACCTTGCGTTCCCTGTCGATACCCCTGACGAGCTGGTGTCGGTGTCCGAGCTGATGGCTGAGCTGGACGCGGCTACGGCGATGCAGCTCGCCGCGGAGCGCGCGGCCGGCGCGGTGCGCACAGCGCAGGACGCGGTCGACTACGCCGAGCAGGAGGTCGAGCGGGCGCGGCAGCTCCTCGAGAACAACCGCGGGAACCTCGCCATCGCGCTCGGTCAGCAGTCGAAGGTCGGTGACCTCCCGGACGTAGAGGCGATCCGATTGAAGATCGACAGCGCGGAGTCGACCAATGCGACGGTGCGGCAGCGGCAGGAACGCGACCGTGTAGCCGCGCAGCTCGCGGACACGAAGGCCGAGTACGACGCGTTGACGGCGAAGATCGCCGAACTCGACGGCGTGAGGTCGGCGGGCCTTGCTGCTGCCGAGTTCCCTGTGCCCGGGCTGGGTTTCGACGACGAGGGCGTCACGTACGGCGGTGTGCCGTTCGCGCAGGCGTCGGCCGCTGAGCGGCTGCGGGTGTCGGTCGCCATGGCGATGGCGCTGAACCCGCGGATCCGCGTCATCCGCATCACCGACGGGTCGCTCCTCGACTCCGAGAACCTCGCGCTGATCGAGGAGATGGCCACCGCGGGCGGTTTCCAGGTGTGGATCGAGCGGGTCGACGAGTCCGGGACCGTCGGCGTGGTCATCGAGGACGGGTCGGTGAAGGCATGAGTACCGACGCGAGGGCAGTTCCGTCCAGCCGCATGATCGACGGCCACATCTCGATCACGACCAGCCTCGAGACCGGCGGCCGAGTCCGCGTCGAGGTCTCGAGTGACCAAGAGGTTCTGGCTGCGCCGACGTTCTCGGCCGAGCAGTACCGGGCCGCCCAGGGGCCGATTCTCGTCGCGGTGCCGGCGGCACTCGATATGCCCCTGACTGAGCTCGCTGATCGCATGGAGGTCGCGGCACGCGAGCACGCCGAAGCGGCGGTCGAAGCCGAAGACAGCTCGTGGGAGCTGCGTGCCGAGGACCTCAAGATGGCGCGCGAGTACACGGAGACAACGATCGCGCTCCGCCGAATGCAGGCGCAGCGCAACGAGATCGCCGGTGGTGCCCTGTGAACGCCCGCGAGTACTGGGCCTGGCTCCGCACGCGGCTTTTCTCGGTCGAGATGTGGATCGCCTACGCCACAGGCGGATTCTTCGGTCCCGTCCTCTACTTCGCGGCAGGTGGCCGATGAGCGCCCTCGAGGAACTCGTGCGCGAGTACCTGGCCGATCTGGTCGAAGAGCTGGGCGCGCCTGCGGGGCATCGCAAGTGGACGGTGGCGAGCGCCGAGCGCCATGCCCGCGCCGGCCGCGATGGACGTCCCACCATCTATGTCGAGGTGGTGCTGCCCGAGGACACCGTGCAGGCCTACGCGGTCGCCCATCCGCTGCCGCAGCAGGATCCGCCCGCGTTCGACGACGGCGCCGCAGCGGACCGGGCGCACGACGCCGCGGTGGACGAAGCGAACGGGGTGCTGTGATGCCCCGGCCGAAGAACTGCACCGTCAAGGCGTCGCTCGGCTACTGGGCCGACACGGACGAGATCGCCGACTTCGCGCACAACGTGTGCGAGGAGGTCCGCGAGAGCGACACCCGTGCACTGCACGACCACCTGACCGACCAGTGCATGCGCAGTCCTGCGCAGATGGCGCAGGTCATCATGGCGCTCGCCGTATGGGTGGACCCGGGCGAGCCGCTCAGTGCGCGCACCGCTCGCGTTGAGCGGATCGCCCAGATCAAGGTCGCGAACGTCCTGCGCACTCGCGGGGTGGTGTCCTGATGCCCATCACCCTCGCCGAAGCCCGCGCCAACCGCGGCGAACTGGTCGCGTACAGCAGCCCGGCCACCCGCGAGGTCACCGAGCACGGCCGCATCGCGGGCGTGGCGGGCCGAATGGTGCTCGTGCGCTACAGGTCCAGCCCCGACCCGATCCCGACCCACCCCGACAACCTGTCGTTCAAGGACGGTGCCCGGTGAAACCGACCAGCTGCAAGGCCTGCGGCGCCCGAATCTTCTTCGCAGCCACCGCCACGTCCGAGCGGATGCCGATCGACCACCTACCCAGCCGCGACGGGAACCTCTCCGTCACCTTCACCGCCCCACTACCCACCGCGGTGGTGGTCACCCCCGGCCAGGCGGCAGGCATGCGCGCCGCCGGCCTCCAGCTCTACCGAAGCCATTTCGCGCAGTGCCCCAACGCCGACGAGTACCGGCGCCGCGCCCGCGCGAAAGCCACCACCACGAACAGGAGACGCCGATGACTCCCCGTTACCCCCAGGGCGCCGCGCTCACTCGAGCCCGCGTCATCTACCTCGCCGCCTGCCTCGCAGTCGGCGCCATCCTCACCCTCGGAGGTGCACTGTGACCAGCTGGACCGAATCACCACTCGCAGCGTTCGACCTCGAAACCACCGGCCCCGACCCGCTCACCGCCCAGATCGTCACCGCCTGCCTCACCGTCATCGATGGCAAGGAGACCCGCACGCAGACGTGGCTGCTCGATCCGGGAATCGAGATCCCCGACGGTGCCTCAGCGGTGCACGGCATCACCACCGACCGGGCCCGCGCCGAGGGTGCCCCATACGCCGACGGGTACGAGGAGATCAGGACCGCGGTGGAGCGGGCCTGGCTCGAGGGTCGCGTGATCGCCGCGTACAACGCCTCCTTCGACTTCACCATCGTCGATCGCGAGGGCGCGCGCCTCGGATATCCGGCGCTCGACTTCGGTCCGATCGTCGATCCGTTCGTCATCGACCGCGAGGTCGACAAATACCGGAAGGGGAAGCGCACGCTCGACGTGACGTGTGCGCACTACGGGATCCGACTCGACAACGCGCACACCGCGGACGCAGACGCGCTGGCCGCCGCTCGACTGGCCTGGGTCCTGGGCCACAACAACCCCGGGTTGATGAAGCTCACCTCCGCCGAGCTGATGGCGCAGCAGGCCGAGTGGCACCGGGCCCGGCAGGACGACTACGTGAAGTACCTGCGGCGTACGGCTGGCCAGGAACCCGACGAGGAGAAGGCCGCTGAGCTTCTCGCGCGCGCCGCCACGGTCGTGGGCGACTGGCCGATCCGAGGTGCAGCATGACCGCGGAGCTGGTGAGCGCACCCACCGAGAACGGTGTGTTCGACGGGATCCCGGACCACGTCTACCACGGCGACCATGACTCGCTGTCGTCTTCGGGTGCGCGGGCGATCCTGAAGTCGCCGGCGCGCTTTCGATACGAGCAGGATCACCCGCGTCCGCCGAAGAAGGAGTTCGACTTCGGGCACGCCGCGCACTCGATGATCCTCGGTGTCGGGTCCGAGCTTCGGGAGATCCCCACGGAGTACCTGGCGTCGAACGGCGCGGTCAGCACCAAGGACGCGAAGGCGTTCGTGGCCAAGGCCCGCACCGACGGTGCCGTTGCGCTCAAGCCGGACGAGATGCAGAAGGTCCGCGACATGGCCGCGGCGATCAACGCCCACCCGATCGCGAGCGTCCTGTTCGCGGCCGGCGGGCAGGCTGAGCAGTCGATCTACACCACTGACCCGGACACCGGCGTCCGGCTCCGGACCCGACCGGATCTGATGACCCGGCCCGGGCTGCGGCTGCTGATCGTGGACTACAAGTCCACCGTCGACGCCGACCCGCGGGTGTTCGCGCGGCACGCCGCGGACTTCGGCTACCACTGCCAGGACGCCTGGTACGTCGACCAGGTCATCGTCGCAGGCCTCGATGACGACCCCGAGTTCCTGTTCGTCGCGCAGTCGAAGGAACCTCCGTACCTCGTGTCGGTCACGAGGTTCGATCCCAGCTCCGTCGACGAGGGCCGGAAGCGAAACCGCCGCGCGATCAACACGTTCGCCGACTGCACCCGGACCGGCCGCTGGCCCGGCTGGGAGCACGACATCTTCCCGATCACCCTGCCCAAGTGGGCATTCACCGAAGAGGAGTACTGACGACATGAGCAGCACCGAGATCGCGATCAACAACCCGAGTGGTGTGGTCGCGGCGCCGAGCCCAATCTCCATCAGCAGCGCCCTCGCCGAGCAGGTCCAGCAGCTGGATCACGCCTACACGCTCGCGAAGTCGATCTGCAAGACCGCCCTCGTCCCGCAGCACTTCCGCGGCAAGCCCGAGGACGGGGCGGTCGCCATCATGGCCGGCGCGAAGTGGGGCCTCGACGCGATCGCCGCGTTGCAGAACATCTTCATCGTCCATGGAACCCCGTCGACGTTCGCGAAGGTCATGAAGGCCGTCGTGCAGGCTAACGGTCACGAGATCTGGACCGAGACAGTGGAACCGGGCCGGGTCGTCGTCTGCGGCCGCCGGAGCGGTAGCGACAAGATCGAGCGCTCCGAGTGGACCGCGGACCGGGCGCGGAAGGCTGGGTACTTCTCGAACAGGAAGTACGACACCGAGCTCGAGAACATGCTGTACGCGCGCGCGACTGCCGAGTGCTCGCGGCGCACCGCGCCGGACTGCCTCCTCGGCATGCCCTACTCCCGCGAGGAGATGGAGGACACGCGACCGATCCGCGCGACCGTCGAGCGGCTCGACTTGCCGACTGGCATCGCGGACTCGCTCGGCATTGTGCCGGCGGGGGAGCCGGAGCCGATCGACGTCACCGAGATGGTGGAAGTCGATCCGGAGCCGGACTCGGCGCCTACGGAAGCCCCCTCGGATTCGGGTGCAAAACCAGACACCGAGCAGGTCAGCGATCCATTGATCACCCCGCCGCAGCTCAAGAAGCTGCACGTGGTGCTCGGGAAAGAAGGCCTCACCACCGACACCGCGAAGCACGACTGGCTGTCGACCGAACTGCGTCGGCTGATCACGTCAACCAAGGACCTGACCAAGACCGAGGCCGGGCAGATCATCGACTTCCTCGAGAAGGCCCAGGCCGCCGACGCCGCCAAAGCGCAGCAGTGAACGCCGCAGACCGCGAGCGTGCCCACGGCCTCATGGTTCGCGACGCGCAGCAGTCGGGGTACTACGACGACCCGGTCGCGCTGCGTGGCTACTCCGAGGGCGTCGAGCACGCCCTCGAGCGGGCCGAGTCGTACCGCGAGGCGAACGCGGCCGAGCGGCACTGGACTGGCCCTGAGAACTACCGCGAAGCGGAGCGTCTGATCGAGGTCGCGGGCGAGTACCTCTCCGATTCGCGTCGCCTGAACGGGGACAGCCAGGCGACCCGCGACCGTGCGCATCGGTTCGCCGACACCATCCTCGCTCGCGCCCAGGTGCACGCCACCCTCGCGCTCGCCGCCGCGACCGCGCTGGGCGTCACCACCGCCCAGTTCGGCGACACCGATCAGCTCACCGAATGGGCCGAGATCAATCGCACCACCCAACCCGAGAAGGAGAAGTAGATGGCCATCGTCAAGGAGAACCCGAACGGCGACAAGGGAACCGTCGAGGGCATGGCGAAGTACTCGTTCATGTCGTCGCCGCCCGAGCAGTTCGAGCACGTCCCGACGCCGGGCGAGCAGCGCGTCATGAGTGTCACCGTCGAATGCAAGGCCGTTATGGACGAGAAGGTCGACGAGGGCGTCCGCAAGCACGTGAAGTGGAAGGTCGTCGAGGCCGAGATCGGCTCCATGGCGAAGCGGGCACCGGAGAAGCCCGACGAGCCTGAGCTGCCATACGGGTCAGGGGAGGGCGACGACTACGGCGACTACAACGGGTCCGGGGCGGACGAGCGCACCGACTCCGAACGCGAAGCCGACGAGCAGGCGGCAGCAGCGCGGCTGGAGATCGCCAAGCAGGAAGACGCCGACGACGAGTCCGAGAGCGGCAGCAATGTGCACCCGCTGCCCTCGTTCTCGGGCAACGCGTGACCTGCTCCAACCCCCGAACCATCGCCTCCGTCGCCGCACTCGCGGCGGCGGGGGCGCTGGCCGCGGGGGTGATCGTATGCACCGCCCTCGCCGACATCATCGACCCCAAGGAGGAGGCCCACAATGCCACGTGAGTATGGCAAGGCATGGTTCTCCATGTTCACCGACGACCACTTCACCACCCAGCCGAACGTCGACAAGTTCCTGTACATGACGCTGCTCGGCCAGCCGTCGTTGAACTACGCCGGCGTCACCCCGATCAACCTCAAGCGGTGGCGCAAGGCCATCCGCGAAGGCGACGCCATGCCGACTGAACTGGAGGCCAAGGCCGCCTTGGTCCGGCTCGAGCGCAACGACTACGTCTTCACCGACGACGACACCGGCGAGGTCCTCATCCGGTCGTTCATGCGCCGCGACGAGGTCGACAAGCAGCCGAACGTGTTGGTCAGCGGACTGCGGGCGGCCGCTCAGCTTGAGTCGCCGAAGTTGGCCGCTGTTCTGCGCTCTGAGCTCGCGCGGCTCACCCTGCCTACGGTCAACGGTGAGTCGCTCAAGGCAGTCCGACTGAGGAAGGACCTGCCTCGGCTGTTCGGTGAGGCCGTGGCTCACCTCGAGACCCTTTCGGAAGGGTTGTCGAAACCCTTTGCGGAACCCTTTGCAGAAGACTTTCCCGAAGGGTTTGAGGAAGGGTTACCGCGACCTGGGGAAATGGAACCCCTACCGAAACCCTTTGCCAAAGGGTTGTCGAAACCCCCGGTTGTGGTTGAGGTTGAGGTTGCAGGGTCACCTTCCAGAGGTGGTTACGTTGGGGGGACGCGCGAGCACGCTCACGAGCCCGCCCGCGAAGCCTCCGCACCGAGCCCCCGCTGCCCCAAGCACCCCGACGGAACCGACGCCCCGTGCCGCGCCTGCGGCGACGCACGGACCGCCCGCGAAGCCTGGGACACCGAGCAGGCCCGCCACCGCGTCGAGACCGCCCGAGCCGAACGCGAGCAGCAAGCAGCACTCGTCCGCCGCCAGATCGAAGCCTGCGACCTCTGCGACGCCGACGGGTACCTCGGCACCCAGGTGTGCAACCACAACCCCGCCCAAGCCGAAATCAACCGCCGCGGCGCCGCACTCGCCCGAGCAGCCCTCACCAAGCCCCAGGAGCCCGAATGCGAAACCCCGACCTCCAGCAACTCACCGACCGAGACCTCGCCCTCACCGTCGCCTGCCAACACTGCCGCGCCCACGCCGGCCAACCCTGCACCGTCACCGACCGCACCGGCACACACGAACTCCAGAACCTCCCCGCCCACCTCGGACGCATCACCCGCGCCCAACGCCACCAACGCCTCCTCGACGACCGCACCGGAGCCCGCGTGACCATCGGTCCCGTCGTCGGGATCGACCCCAGCCTCACCGGCACCGGACTCGCGATCATCCGACCCGACACCACCCCCGAGCTCCACACCATCGCCAGCACCGGCCGCAAATCCGACACCTGGCAACAACGCGCCACCCGCCTCACCAACCTCCGCAACCACACCATGGGCCTCGTCCCACGCAACACCACGCTCGCCATCATCGAAGGCCCCGCCTACGCCGCCCAAGGCGCCGGCATCCACGACCGCGCCGGCTACTGGTGGATGCTCTTCCAAGCCCTCACCGCCCTCGGCATCCCCACCGCCGTCTGCCCACCCACCACCCGCGCCAAATGGGCCACCGACAAAGGCAACGCAGGCAAAGCCGACGTCGCCATGGCCATCGCGAAACTCTGGCCCAACACCGAAATCCGCGGCGACGACCAAGCCGACGCACTCTGCTTCGCCACCATCGCCGCCCAACACCTCGGCCGCCCCATGCCCTACCCAGTCCTCGAACGACACAAGCTCGCCGTGGCGAAAATCGTGTGGCCCGACTAACGCGGATACACTCACACCGACACCACCGATACCGCCAACCCATGCCAGGCCAACACGACCCCGGAGACACCCAATGCCAAGCCTCAAACCCGAGGGCATCAGCGACCGCGAACGCGCCCTCGGCGCCATGCGCGACCGCCGCGACGGCATGCAATGGGCCGAGGTCGCCGAAGCCTGGGGGTACCACGACAAGAGCACCGCGCACCGCGCCGTGAAGGGCGTCCTCGACCGCGTCGAAGGCGAAACCGTCGACGACTACCGCGAAGTCGTCAACGCCCGCTACGAGGCGCTGTACGCGAAGGCGTGGGAGGCGATCGAGGCCGCCGAAGCGAAGGGTCAGCTCGTCGGGAAATCGCAGCTCGTCGCAGCGGCGCGCGGTGTCCTCGATTCGCAGGCGAAGCTTCTCGGGCTCGCGGCGCCGCAGAAGTCGGAGCTGACCGTGCACACCCGTTCGGCGATCGACGACGAGATCGAGAAGCTCACCGAGGCACTTCGATCCGGAGTCCCCGCACCGCAACCCCAGGAGGCAGGTGGCCAGCTGACCTGACCCCCGACGCCCCCGCGGAACCCTTCCCTGACGCGGCCCCGAGCAGGAAACCCATAGCGGCACAACACAGGGAGGCCCCGCATGCCCGTCAGTACGCCCGTCGTCACCGTTCACGGAACCCGCGAAGTCAGCGTCGACGAACTACACGCGCACCCCCAGAATCCGAACCGCGGCGACGTCGACGCCCTCGCCCAATCCCTCGACACCTTCGGCCAATACCGCGCGATCGTCGCCCACATCGACGGCACCATCCTCGCCGGCCACCACCTCTGGGAAGCCGCACGGGCGAAGGGTCACACCACCATCCGCGTCGAATTCATCGACTGCGACGAACAGACCGCCCGCCGGATCCTCGTCGCCGACAACCGCCTCGCCGACCTCGGCCCCGGCGTCGACCCCAACCTGCTCCTCGCAGTCCTCAACGACCTCGACATCCTCGAAGGCACCGGGTACAGCGACGAGGACCTCGCGCTGCTCGACCGGCAACAGAACCCACCCCAACCGCTCACCGACCCCGACGACGCGCCACCGCGCCCCGACAGCCCAACCCGTGCCGCCGTCGGACAGGTATGGCACCTCGGCCCCCACCGCCTCTACGTCGGCTCCTGCACCGACACCGACGCCGTCCGCGCGATGCTCGCCGGAGACACCGCGGACTGCATCTGGACCGACCCGCCCTACGGCGTCGACTACATCGGCAAGACGAAGCAGGCCCTGACCATCTCGAACGACACCACCAACGGCCTCGACCAGCTCCTCGCCGACGCATTCGCCACCGCCGCTGCGGTCGCGCGCCCCGGCGCCCCTGTGTACGTCGCGCACGCCGACACTGAACGCGTCACCTTCGACACCGCGCTGCGTGCCGCGGGGATCACTGTGCGGCAGAACCTCATCTGGGTGAAGAACCAGCTCGTCATGGGTCGCAGCGACTACCACTGGCAGCACGAACCGATCTTGTACGGCTTCACTGCCACCGGGCCCGGCGTCGGGCGTCTCGGCCGCGGCGGCGACTACTGGCACGGCGACAACGCCGCGAGCACCGTCCTGCACGTCGACAAACCGACTGCCAACCAGACCCACCCCACGATGAAGCCTGTCGACCTGATCGTCCCGCTGATCAGCAATTCCTGCCCACCGGGCGGAATCGTGCTCGACCTATTCGCTGGCAGCGGCTCCACCCTCGCCGCCGCCTTCCTCGCCGGCCACCGCGCCGCGCTCGTCGAGCTCGACCCCTGCTACGCCGAGGTCATCCTCGACCGGTGGGAAGCGATCTCCGGCCAGCCAGCCGAACTGGCGGCGTGACCATGCAGACCCACAACTCCCGCCGCGCCCGCGCCAAAGCAGGCGACCGGCATGAACGCGCCCTGCAGCTGCTCATCGGCGGCGCCACCAACCAGCAGATCGCCGACCAGATCGGCTACGCCAGCCGCGGCGCCGCCCACAACGCCGTCACCAAGGCCCTCGCCGAGCACGCCGAACGCCGCGCCGCACTCGCCGATCAAGCCCTCACCATCACCCTCGCCCGTCTCGACGCGCTCTGGCGGCCGCAGTACGTGAAGGCCGTCCGAGGCGACGCCAGCGCCGCCGACACCTGCCTCCGCATCATCGACCGCCAGATGAAACTCCTCGGCCTGACCGCGCCAATCCGATCCGACGTCACCATCTCCACACGCAGCGAACTCGACGCCGAAGTCGAGAAGCTCCTCGGCAAACTCGATGGCCGGCCGACCTTCCCGGTGATCGAGCCCGCCACCGAGTACCAAGGAGGATCGACGTGACCGCGCTCGAGACCGGGGCCTGGCGTGAACTACCTATCCGCGAGAAGCAGTACCTCCGCGACCGCCTCGCCGAGGAATGCGCCCGCAACGGGATCCCCATCAACGACGCCACCAGCCCCGGCATCCTCGCGATGCGGCACGAACCAACGCTCACCGTGCAGCGCCCACACCTCGAGCTCATCGACCGCGAGCTGACCAACCTGCTCGCCACCCCCAACGGCAAGCTGATGATCTTCACCCCACCTCAGGTCGGGAAGTCCTCGCGGGTGTCACGCTGGTTCCCGTTCTGGTGGCTCACCCACCGACCGCAGGACCGCGTCATCCTCGGCTCCTACGCCGCGCAGCTCGCCAACACCCACAGCGCCGCATGCCGCGACCTCATCAACGCCCACGGCGCCGGGTACGGCCTACGCCTCCGCGACGACGAATCCACACGCTCCGACTGGACACTCACGACCGGCGGCGGCATGCGCGCCCGAGGAACCCGCGGAGGCCTCACCGGCAACCAGATGGACCTCGGCATCATCGACGACCCACTCGCCGACCGCGCCGCCGCCGACAGCCCGACCATCCGCGAAGGCGTATGGGACTGGTACAGCTCCGCGTTCATCTCCCGCATGGCCCCCGAAGCCCGCCAGGTCATCGTCATGACCCGCTGGCACCAACAGGACCTCGCCGGGAAGCTCCTCGCCCGGGACGGTCGCGTCGAGGACGGCGGCGAATGGCGTGTGCTGCACCTGCCCGCGCTCGCGATGTCACCCGACCCGGCGAAGGGCGTGTACGACGACCCCCTCGGGCGCGCGCCCGGCGAACCGCTCTCTCACCCGCGGATCCAGGATGGCGACAGTGCCGCGCTGAACGCCCACTGGACGCGCATCAAGAAGGCATCGACCACCCGCGACTGGAACGCACTCGACCAGGGCATGCCGTTCGACTCGGAAGGCACCCTCCTCACCGAAGAGCACATTCGCGCCGCCACGCGCGGATCCGCAGCGGCGAAGATCGCGGGAGTAGGTGTCGATCCGTCCGGCGGCGGCCGCGACACTGCCGGCATCGTCGCCGGCCACCTCGGTACCGATGGGAAGTTCTACTGGACCCGCGACCGCACCGCCCGCATGACGTCGGACCGATGGTCCCGCGCCGCATGCGAACTCGCCCACGACATCGACGCCGACCGCATCGTCGTCGAAACGAACTACGGCGGCGACCAGGCGACCACCCTCATTCGGCAGGCCTGGGACGCCCTGCAACGCGAGGGCGTGATCGGCGGCCGCGCGCTCTGCCCACGGATCGTGACGGTGCACTCGAGGAAGTCGAAGCTGCTGCGTGCCGAGCCGATCGCGCAGGCAGTGCTCACCGGCCGCGCGTTCTTCGACGTCGACCCATCGCTCGCCAACCTGAAGACGGAGTGGCAGATGTGGGAGCCCGGATCCACCTGGTCTCCAGGCGCATTGGATGCTGCAGTGCATCTCGCAACGGACCTGTTGCCGCCGATTCAGGCGGGTGCGTCGGTCACGTCCGTGGCGAAGCGGAAGCGCGACAGCGCCACCGCGCGGGGAGTCGCGGCCCGCAAGACACGCTAGAAACCCGGATACAGTAGTCACTGTATCCGGGGAACTGTACTGTCGCGGTATGCCCCAGACCATCCCGTCTATCGCCGAACTGCTGCTCGAGTCCGACGTCGACAAGCTGCGCGGCGAACTCCAGTTGGCCCTCCAGCTCGCCGCCAGCGAGTCACGGCTCGCGGCCGGCTATCTGGGCCGCGCGGTGGTCGCCGAGGCCGACGCGCGCATCGCGCGGGACGAACGCGATGCCGCGCTCCGACGCCTCGAAACCCTCGGCGGCGCACGGTGAGCGCCGGCCTCGAACGGAAGCGCGCCCAGCACGGATACCCGCACCACGACGAGGTGCAGGGCCGCAGCATCGCCTCCGCTGTCACGCAGATCGACGAACTGACCGCGGCCCTCGGGCGCGTCCGGGCGCTGCACGGCGAGTGCGCGGTCCGCTGCGGCATCTGCCACACCTGCGGCGCACAACACCCCTGCCCGACCCTTCAAGCGACCGGAGAGACTGCATGACCACCGACATCACCGCGGACGAGTGCCGTTCAGCGCGAGGCGAACTCGTGCGCGTCCTCGGCATCCTGGACCCGAACGAGACCTTCGTCGAGGACATGACGGTCCCGACGTTGGTGGGGTACCTCGACGAGGCCGCCGACCGCCTCGAGGCTGACGCTGCCCGCGAACGGTTCGTGGAGGAGCTGGCGCACGTGCTGACCGCCGCGGCGGTTCCCGTGGCCAACGACATGCACAGGTTCTACCGGCGCGAGGCCCGGGCCGCGATCGACCATCTCCAGCCGATCACCGAGTGGCTGGCCGCCGAGAAGGTCTGGGAGGCGACCCGTCTCGCCCGTCCGGTCGACGTTCTCCCTGGCGACGATTCGCCGTGGTCCATCGCCCCCCTCGGGATCGCCTGCGGCCCGGTGCGGTCGATCGTGGCGGCGATCGAGGGCCGGCTGAACAAGCTGCTCGGCGACGACGGCTACCGGGTGAGCATCGCCCTCGATGAGCCGCCCCCGCCGGGGACCTGCGGCGAGATCGACACCGCCGACCCGGCCCGCCCGTGGGCGTGCACGCTCCCCGCTGAGCACAACTGCGCGCACGAGGCCCTGACGACCGGCGGCCGCGTGCGTCGCCGCTGGGGTCGTTCGTGGCCCAGCCTCGACCAGGTGCCCCACGGTGTGACCGAGGTGCGCGGCGCGGACGGCGAAGTCTGGGAGTGGGTGGACGGAGGCTGGCGCTACCACGGAATTGGTCCCGCGTGGAGCCCGCTCTGGGGTGGCACAACCACGCAGGAGCTAGCCCCGTTCGTCGAGGTTCTGGACGGCGCCGAGTGACGCCGTCGGAGGTGCTCGCCGCACACCGGCCGATCCACTCGCATGTGTGCGGGTGCAGGTGGGGGGCTGAAGGCGTAGGTCGAGCGGAGGCCTCCGTCCTGCACGCCGCCCATGTCCTCGACGCCCTCACGAACACCGGGCACGCCGTCGTCACCCTGCCCGAGCCGACCGACCGCATCGCCCTTCGAGACGGCCGATGTGCCCGCTGGGACACGCCGTTCTACGACGTTCGCATCTACAACCACGGGCTCAACATCCTCGCCGACGACTTCGAGCATGAAGCGGCGATCGAGGAGATGGAGCAGCTGGGCCTCGCACTCCTCGCCGGTGCCGCGCAGGCCCGACGATGGTCCGCTGCTGCCGCCGAGACGGAAGGGAAGGCATGAGCGCGCGCTGCGGCCACTGTGGACAGGACACCCCCACCGACGAGGACGTCATGGCGCAGATGCTCACCCGCGTGATGCCGAAGCCCGCCGCGAAGGTGCTCAACCGCTGGCAGATGCGGGAACTGGCCGTGGAAGCTCTCGCTGTCGCGCGGGCGCTCGGATACGCGAAGGCGAGGGCAGACCGATGCCCTGTAGGTACTGCGACCAGCCGATCGAGCCGACCCCGTACACCTGGCGTGCTCGCTGGAAGCACACCGACACAGGCTTCGCGACCTGCACTCCAGACCCACTGACCCACCCCCTCACCACCGCCACCCCGAAGGAGACCCAGTGAACCCGAAGGCCCATCCCAAGACGCTGATCGCAGCAATCGCACTAGCCGGGATCGCATTGACCGGCTGCGCAACCGACGCCGACGTGGTGTCCGAGAACCTATCCAAGGCAGCCGACCAGTTCGAGATCAACCGGCGGATCGTCTTCTTCAACGGCATCACCGACACCTACCTGCTCACCATCGAGGGCCGCTGCGCCATCGACGACGACGGCAACCAGCTCGAGGTCACCTGCAAGACCCAGGGCGGGGAGTACAAGAAGCACTTCCTCGGCTTGAGTGACAACGTGTCCTACGTCGCAGAGCAGCTGGAGGGCGCCTCCGTGAGCGCGGACCACTACCGGGTGATCTTCAAGCCGGAAGTCATCGTGCCCGACGTGGACCGGCCGTGATGAGCGCCAGCGACGCGCTCTGGTCCGTATCCGCGGCTATCCCCGGCCTGCTCGGCCTCGCGTACAGCTTCGGCCGGCACCGCGAACGGAAGCTGCACGCCCCCGACACCACCAGGAGAAGCCATGCCTGAACCCCGTAAGCCATTGGTGCAGACCGCACTCGAACTGCACGTCTCGCCGCGGAGCATCGACAAGGCGCTGCTGCGAGAGATCCTCGATGCAATGGAGGAGTGGCCCGACGACACCCGCGTCCACTTCGACTTGTCGCGGGCGATGGATCAGCGCGATTCCGACATTATGCACATCCGCGCAGTGAAGGCGGTGTCGCGGTGAGCGGGGACCTGGACCTCGACGGACTCCGCGAGCGGGCGTTCAGTCGGGGTGGTGAGTCCCGATGACGCGCATTTACACCGAGGTCACGACCCCCGAGGTCGTCGGCACCATCGACGCCACCGAAACCACACCCGGTGTATGGGACATCCACGTCCGCGACTTCACCGACAACAGCCACCACACCGCCACCATCCAGCACGCGACCAACGAACCGTTCGCCGTCATCGCTGCCGGCCTCACCGCGGCCCTCAACCTCGAGCCCCCCACGTGACGATCCAACTCGACACCGTCCGCCTCTACCAGGACAGCCTGGGGGAGTACCGCTGGATCCGCCGCGCGCCTGGCGGCCGGACCATCGCCGAATCCGCCCAGGCGTACCCCAACGAAACCACCGCCACCCGCGACCTCGAACGCGCCAACCCCGACCCCAGCAGCTACCGCCTGGAGATCGCCCGCACATGACCAGAGAAGGAGTGATCTGATGCCCCAGAGCGAGATCCGAGTCACCGCGGTCGACCGCGTCGCACGAGTACTGCACGAGCTGGCTTCGCAGATGCGGGACTTCGAGAACAGCTTCCAGACACCGCAGGCGAGGTGGATGCACGGCGAGCCCGAGCCGCTTCCGCCGTTCGACGAGACCGCCGAAACGTGGCGGGAGGTGGCGGCCTCGATCGTCGACGCGCTCGGGGACCTCCTGCCGACCGAGATCCGGTACGGCGTCCGCCACCCCGTGCACCAGACCGAGGCCCGCTTTGTCGGTGAACCGCTCGACGACTGCCGCCGGTACGCCGACGAGTTCGAGACCACCGTGATCCGCCAGTACCTCGGGGAGTGGGTGCCCAATGCCTGACGGAACCAACAGTCTCACCATCGACGTCCACCGGTGGCTGCCCGGCGAACCCATCCCGTACGACACCATGCGCGCCATCCTCGGCCTGCCCGACGTGAAGCGTGAGGTCGAGCGAGAGCGAGCCCGCCGGGAGGCTGCGGCCGCGCTCAAACAACTGTCGGCCGTGACCCATTCGTTCGCCGCGGTGTTCGTCGAGCTCAGCCGCGCCGCCGCTACCGCGGGAGAGCAGATCCGCGACGTCTTCCTGCCCCAGTTGACGCACGACCCCAGGGAGGCAAAGTGACCGAGATCCACGACGGCGAACCGATGCTGCACGGCCGCGACTACGACTTCTTGGAGTCGCTGCCAGGTCGGGACGACACGGCGTTCCAGCGGTATGCGTCCATGGTGCTGGGCGGGCACCTGCTGGGACCTGCCCGGTGGGTTGTCGTGTACTACGCGCTGTGGAATCTGTGGCAGCGTCGACACACTCTGTGGCCCAACCCGTTCCTCGAGCCGCTCGAAGACCGAGTAGACCACCTCGTCATCCGCCGCGCCGACGGTGTCCGCCTGTACGACGAGAACTGGAACGAAGTCGACGAACTGGTCCTCCTGGTCGAGCCTGCGCGCGGATTTCGCGGCCTCGCGCGGCTCGGCGAGAAGGTCCCATCGTGGACCGTGAGCGTCGGACTCGAACCTGAACCAGTGATCCCGCAGAGCCAGGCGCTCCCGCGGCCGTCCCACACGCCGCCGATGTGGGCGAACAACCCCACCCAGCAGCGCCGCACCCGCAAGACCCGCAACCACCGGAGGGTGAAGTGAGCGAGCACCCTGCCCTCGGCCCCGACAACCTCGCCCACCTCGACTTCGCGCCCGCCTGCGAGCTGACCGACCGGGGAGTGCCATGCGAGCGACCAGCGCGGTGGATCGCCAACATCCACATGCACCTCGCCGACATGCCCCGCGTCGCACTCTGCGACCACCACCGCGCCGGACACATCGCGCTCGAGGCCCAGATCCGACCGGGCTGGACCAACCGCTGCGGCACCTGCCGCCAGTCGATGAACCCGGGCGATTTCATCCGAAACCAGGAGTCAATGTGAATGCTGGCTTCGTGCTGCGATCACGTTGCGTCCGGCGTGGGGGTGTCCCCATCGGGCTGAGAAGCGACCTGGCCCGCGGGCTCAGTAGGCCGGAAGGCCTCAGGGCCGGACGTCCACACCGCAGGATCCAACTCCGACAGGTCGGTAGGGATCGGAGTGTCTACCTCCGCGCGGTGCATCTTGATCTCCTGCTCAAAGATCTCGGACGACACAACGACGGCCCGCTCGAACACTCCAGGGTCGAGTCGCAGCACACCTTCCTCGTATAGCCACTTGACCAGGCCATATGTGTCGTTCAGCCGCGAACCGATGCGGGCGAGCACACCAGCCGCACCCCTGAATCGTTCATCGATACTCAACCCCAGTGCCGCACCCTCGGCGTCATCAGCGTGGACGAGGTCGCTGTACAGCCACGCATACATCAAGTGGCCGTCAGTGATGGACCCACGATCGGTGATCACGAGAAAGGCCTGCGCGTCCGCGTCGGGTGAACGGTCAACGACACTCGCCCATTGGTCACGCCACCACGAGATCGGATTCTCCAGATTCGCGAGAAGCTGCTCGGGCAATAGTGCTTCGATCGCGTCGAATACCTTCTGAAAGTGGAGCCGCTCACTCGGCAGGATCAACGGGCGAAGCCGAGCAGCAAAGGACTCGATTAGTTCCTCGGGAGGGAAGGTCTGCCGCAGGACCTGGGTGACTTCACCAGTTCGCCGGTTCTCGGTGATGTCCAACGTCAACTTCCCTGAGTAGAGGTCTCGCATCAGGGACTGGTGGTCACGGATCAGGGAGTGCTCGAGAATTCGCCGGGCCCGGAGAACGAATGCTTCCAGAACCTGTGTCGGGGTGTCAGTCTGCTGGATACGCGCCATGCCACGGGCCTTTCGGATTGGGTGCAGTTCGACGACTCGCGGCAGTCTAAGTGCGCCTGCAGACAAGTTGGGACCGTGTGAGTGGCGAATCGGAGGGATGTATCTGGATACAGTTATCTCTGTCCACCGACTGAGGAGTTGTTCCGCGTGACCCTGACGATCTTCCTGCTGACGCTCGGCGCGACCGCGCGCGTCACCCGGTTCTTCAACAGCGACTACCTCGCCCGCGGCATCCGCGCGCTCCTCATCCGCCGCCTCGGCCCCGACCACGACCTCGCGTACGGCATCGCCTGCCCCTGGTGCCTATCCATCTGGGTGGCCGGCGCCGCGATGACCGTGGCCTGGTTCTACGGCGAGCACCCCGGGTTCATCATCCCCGCGGCCGCGCTCACCGCCTCCTACCTCGTCGGCCTCGCGGCGAGCATCTTCGACAGCGAGGAGCTGGACTGATGCGCATCCGCCACCGCCGCCGCGAATCCACCGCGCACCAGCTCGCGGACACCATGGCCGCCGAACAGCGTGCGGCCCGCGCCCACGTCGCCCGACGTCGCCTCCGCGACCAACCCGTCCCGGCTGGGACCATGGTCGCCCGCTTCACCTCCCCGTCGACCTCGACGAAGCTGCCACCGCAGGCCGTCACCGCGGCCGCCGAGGTCGTGTTCGGAAAGGCCGTGTCGCGGAAGAAGAAACGCCCGCCCGTCGCGTCCTGGCAGAAGGAAGCGTGGGAGCTGCGCGGCGAGATCCCCGAGTTCCGGTTCGCCGGCGACCGCGTAGCGCGCGGCGCCTCCCAGTACAAGCTGTACGCGGCGAAGCGCCCAAGCACCCCGAACGGCGCCCCGGAGCTGGTCACCGAAGGCGACGCGTTCGACCTGTGCCAGGAGATGTTCGGCGACATCGCCCGGACCCAGCAGTTTCTGCACCGAGCGGGCCAGCAGCTCACCTTCAACGGCGAGTCCCTGATCGTCGTCTCCGAAGGCGAAGACGGCCGATTCAGTTCCGCGGCCCACTCGGTCAGCGAGCTCACCGGCCAAGGGAAGTCGTGGAAGCTGAACAACGGCGTCGAGACCCGCAACCTCAGCGAAGACGACGACCTCGTGATCCGCTGCTACCGGCCCGATCCCGAGTTCGAGGGCCTCGCGGATTGCCCCGCCCGCGCGGTCCTCCCAGTTGCACGAACCCTCCGGGGCCTCGGGAAGCGCACCGCCGCCGAGATCGACTCCCGCCTCGCTGGCAACGGTGTCCTCCTCGTCCCCCAGGAGATCGAAGTCCTTCCCGGGCAGGGTGGTGATGGCGACGTCGAGGACGATCCCAACTCCTCTCCGTTCGTCGAGGCCCTCGTCGAGGCGATGACCATCCCGATCCAGGACCCGGACTCTGCCGCTGCCGTCGTCCCGCTCATCGCGAAAGTCCCAGCCGAGGTAGTCGACAAGATCAAGCACGTCACCTTTGCCTCGCCGCTGGACTCGAAGGTCAAGGACATGGAGGACGGTGCGATCCGCCGCGTCGCCCTCGGTATGGACTCGCCGCCCGAGACTCTGCTCGGCATGTCGACCGCGAATCACTGGACCGGGTGGCTGATCTCGTCCGAAGAGGTCACCCTCGTCCTGTCGCCGACCGTCGCCACAATCTGCCACGCACTGACTGTGGGGTGGCTGCAACCGATGCTCGAAGCGGCCGGCGCCGTCGACGCGGACGACTACTTCGTGTGGTTCGACGCCTCCGAGCTCGAGCTGCGCCCTGACAAGTCCACCGACTCCCGCGACCTCCACGAGAAGGGCGCACTGTCGGAAGCAGCGATGTTGCGGGAGAACGGCTTCAGCGAGACCGACGCCCCGGAGCCCGCCGAACGTGAGCGGACTCTGCTCACGAAGCTGCTCCTCGCGGCACCGAACCTCGCGCCACAACTCCTCCCACACCTGGGCATCGACATCGACCTACCGGAGGCTGACGCCACGACACAGCAGACAGCGCCAGCAGACGCCGCCCCGGGAGCAGATGAAGGTGGCGGCCAGCAGGAGCCGCCATCGCGGCCCACCGCTGAGCCTGACGCCACGACCGAGACGGGGCCCAGCCAGTGACCGCGCCCGCCACCACCAACGAGATCCTCGCGTGTGAGGTTGCCGTGCTCCGCGCGCTCGAGGTCGCCGCGAAGCGATCCCTCGGTCGGCGCACCCGCGGCACCGCGCCACAGGTCCCCGCGTACCTGCTGCACACCCACCTGCGAATCGCCGTTGCCCATCAGGACTGCGACCGCCTCCTCGCTGGCGCGTGGGAGCACCTCGAGTTGGTGCTGCCGGGCCAGCCGAAGCTGTACGCCGCGGTGGACTGGTATGTCCGCGAGCTGATCGTGAAGCGGCGCCCGCACCACCGCGCCGACCTCGAGGCTGTGCTGGCGGTGGCCCATGAGTAATCGGTTCGATAAACACGCTCTCGCGACCTTGATAGGCACCGCGGTCGGGTTGGTCGTCGGCAGCGCCGTGTCATTCGTGTGGATGACCGTCGCTGCGCTGGTGCGCCGTGGGTAGGACCGATCCGTGGCTCGGCGCCCGGATGCGCGCGGACGCGCAGCTGCGCCGCGGCGAGCACCGCCTCCACGCCGCCATCGTCACCGCAATGACCATCTGGCTCGACACCGCCCGCGCACTGATCCTCGGACAGCAACTCCCCGACAACGCAGCCGCGCTCCTCGCCGACGGCAACACTCCACACCCCGACCTCGACGCCGCCCAAGCCTCATTCGGCGTCTGGGCCCGCGCGCTCGAACAGCACGTCGAACCCGTACTCGCCGAGGCATTCGGCGAAGCATTCGCCCAGAACCAGCGCACCGCCGACATCTCCGTCGTGCACTGGCAAGAACTCGCCATGGCCACCGTCGTCGACAGACTGAAGATCTGGCCCGAAGGCGCCTTCGAAGAACTCCGCCCCGAGTTGCTCGAAGCGATGGCGAACAACGAGGACATCGACCAGGTGCAAGACCGAATCGGACGGATCCTCGGCATCGACGCCCCGGCCCGCCGCATCCGCGCGGACATCTCCGCGATCGACCGGAAGATCGCCGACCCGACCACCCCGCCTGCCCAGCTCCCCATCCTGAAGGGGAAGCGCCGCGAGCTGTGGAACCAGCACGACGAGCGGAACCTCGAGTGGCAGTGGCTCGCCCGCCGCATCGCCCGCACCGAGATCCAGGCCGCGATGGAAGCCGGGGCCCTCGCCGCGGCCCAAGCATCCGAGGAGATCACCGGCGACAAGATGTACAAGCGGTGGCTCTCCACCCACGACGAACGCACCCGCCTGTCGCACTCGGTCGCCGACGGCCAGATGGTCCGGCTCGCTGAACCATTCATCGTCGGCGGCACGCCCGTCCAGCACCCCGCCGACCCTGCCGGCGCCGCACGCGAGACGATCAACTGCAGGTGCACCCTCGCGATCCTCGACTGGAACGAGATGCAGGCCGAGCTGCAGGGGATGTGGGGTGGCCGCGGCGTCGGCCCGATGAACGCCCGCCTCGGCCCCGACGACGAAGCCGATGTCGCGGCCGCGATCGACCGGTTGAAGCGCGAGCAGAACGGCGAGGTCGTCGACGACGCGCCGGCCGCGGTAAACGTCGCCGCCCAGGACGACGCGGAGACGCTCGGCCGCAAGTTTGAGGAGGACAAGCACCCACGCAGCAAGGATGGGAAGTGGGGACGCAAGACGGGCCCGTCCCAGCCGGATGGGGACGGCAAAACGGACGCTGACGCACCCAAGGGTGACGAGAAGAAGTCCGCACCCCCGAATCCCGCGAAGCCGGACGAGACTCCGGCCGAGGACGCTGCTGCGGCCGCCGCACCGATCCTGCCTCAGGGCATCGTGATCGACGACGTGGCGCCGGGCGGCGACCCGGAGCCTGCATCGACGTGGGTGTCCGTCGACGAGCTGCGCGCTGCGGACCTCGTCGCGCCCGATGACGACCCCGATCGGCACTTCAACGAGTTCGAGAAGGTGACGGCCGAGCGGCTGCGAGCGCTCGGGTTGGACCTCGTCTCCGTGAAGGAGCGCGTCGGCAAGGGTGAGAAGACCCCCGACTCCATCGCGGTCGTCGCGGGCGAGACGGTCGAGCTCAAGTACACGACCGCCGCGACCGAGAACGCGATCACCGTGCAGATTCGCCGCGGTGCGAAGCAGTCCAGCCGCATCGTCGTTGATGCTGTTGATGCGCCCGGCATGACCGCCGAGGTCGCGATCGCAGCGATCCGCAGCAACGTTCGGGTTCGCGGCGCGCGCCTCGCCGAGATCGCCGTACTTATCTCCGCTGCGAATGCGAACAGTGCGGACACAGAAGAAGCCGCTGTCGTATCATGGGCAAATGGCTGATACCGCGGTGTACGTCGAGCCGGGAGTAGATAACTCCCAGCTCGCGGACATCGCTGCCCGCATCCTCGACGGGTCGGAGGTGAACGTCGATGTCGACGACACCGCAGGCGAGTATGCCGGCTACGTCGTCGCAGTCGACCTCCACGTCAACGACCTGAACCCCCGTGGCGCCGACATCGTGCGCAAGGCCGCGGTCACAATCCGCGATGCGGTGACAGATGAGCTTCACGTCAAGGCGGCAGTCGAGGACGACCTGATCGCCGCCGACCTCGCTGCGCGCTCGTCGGACTGACTTCGCTCCATCAGTGCCCAACTGCATCGCCTCCCTGCGGTAGCGGTGGATACTGTTGTCGGTGTCCACCGATGACCAGGAGCCTGCGATGACTGCACCGACTGCACCCGAGCCCGCTGCCGCGCCCCCGGACGAGCTTGGGCTCCCGACCGGATGGCGCGGCCCCCTGATGCCGGTGAACCGCCGGTCCGGGGACATGCGCGAGATGGTTCTCTTGGAGGGTGCCGAGCCCGCTGTTCGGCCGCTGCCGATCGCTCTCTCCGCGCAGGACGAGATGTGGGACGGCCACGACGGTTCGCGCGTCGTCGGCCTCATCACCCGCGTCTGGCTGCAGGACGGGATGGTGTGGGGCGAAGGCCCCCTCGACCTCGACGACGAGCACGGCGCGAAGATCGCCCGGAAGCTCCGCGACGGATTCGCCGGCTGGGTGTCCGCGGACCTGTCCGACGTCGCGGTCGAGGAAGTGCCGATCGACGCCGCGGGGGAGGAGATCCCGCCGGAAGTCTTCGCGACCTACGATCGGGCCTACAACGAGGCCTCGCGAGCAGGGACCGAAGTGCCCGAGCCGCCGCAGATCGAGAACGTGATCCTGCGCGTCAACGAGTGGAAGCTGATGGGCGCCACCCTCGTCTCCGGGCCCGCGTTCGAGGACGCACGAATCCAGCCGATGTACGGCGAGGAGTTCACTCCGGTCCCCGCTCAGGAGGCGCTCACCGCGGCGGCCGCGCAGCACTCGGGCGCGATGGTCGCGCTCGTCCCAGCCGCAGAGGATGCGGAACGCCTCGCCATCGACGGATACGAGCCTGTCGACGTCCTCCACACCACCCTCGTCTTCCTCGGCGATGCGGCAGCGTGGACCCCGGAGCAGCGCGACGCACTCGAAGCCGCAGTCTCCGAGGTTGGTGTTGTTCCGATGACCGGTCGTGTGTGGGGCCACGCTGCGTTCAACCCGTCCGGTGACGATCCGTGTGCCGTCTACCTCGTGGAGGCCGAGGGAATCACGTCGCTGCGGTCAGCGGTGCTCGGCGCACTCGAGGAGTCCGGCACCTACGGGCTTGTCCCCGAGCAGCACGAGTGCTTCGTACCGCACGTGACCGCCGGGTATGGGCTGGACCCGGCCCAGCTCGTCGAGACCGGGCCGGTACGGTTCGACCGGGTCCGCCTGTCCTTCGCTGACGACGACGTCCGCGACATCCCCCTCGAATCGGTTACCGCGGCCCTGGTCGCCGGCGCCGTCGTCTACGACCGGGCCGACTTCTTCCAGCCCGAGGCCGACGAACTCACCGCGCTCACCATCACCGACGACGGCCGCGTGTTCGGGCACCTCGCGCAGGCGGACTCCTGCCACATCGGGTTCGCGGACGTGTGTGTGACCCCGCCGGCCAGCGCCACCGACTACGCCTACTTCCACCAGGGCGAAGTATCGACCTCCGATGGTCCTCTTGCGGTCGGGAAACTCACCCTCGGCACCGGACACGCAGGAATGCGAGCCTCCGCTCGCGCAGCCGCCGAGCACTACGACAACACCGGATCCGCAGTCGCGATCGTGCGCTGCTCCGACGGACTCTGGGGGCCATGGCTTTCCGGCCGCATCCTCCCCGGCGTCGACGACGACCGCGTCGCTGAGCTTCGCCGCTCCGGAGTGTCCGGCGACTGGCGCACCGTTCAGCGCGGCAGCCACGACCTCGAGCTGGTCGCGGTGCTCGCCGTGAACGTGCCCGGGTTCCCGGTGCCGCGGACCCGAGCGCTCGCCGCCTCGGGCATGCGCTCGCTCGTCGCGGCCGGTGTGATGCCATCGCGAACGCCAACTCCAACCACATCTGGGAGCACTCTTGCAGCAGGTATCGACGTCCGTGAAGTCGCGAAACACGTTGCGGTGGAGCTCCGTGCGACTGAGATGCGAGAGGGCCGTCGCGAAGCGGCTGCCGAACGTGTCCGGCAGAGCCGCCTGGCGGCCGCTGCTCGACGCGTGAAGGTGGAGGGCGCCTGATGGCCGTCACCGTCTACACGAAGCCGAATTGCATGCCCTGCCAGGCGACGAAGCGGCATCTGAAGAAGCTTGGTATCCCGTTCGCCGAGGTGAACCTCGCCGACACACCAGAAGCCGCCGACACCGTCCGCGCCCTCGGATACATCGGTGCGCCTGTTGTCACCGTTGACCTCGACGACGGCCAAGACCACTGGTACGGCTACAAACCCGACACCATCGACGCCCTCGCGTACCTCGCGGCCGCCGGACAGTAGGAGACCAACATGGCATGCAATTGCGGTGGTGGCGCGAAGAAGACGATCCACCAGGTGCGCCGCCCTGACGGCACCGTGAAGCGGTACGCCACCGAAGCGGAGGCCCGGGCCGCCGCGGACGCGACCAACGGCGAGTACACCCAGATTCAGCGGTGACCATTGAGGTTCACGGCTGAACCCCAGAACAGGGGATAGAGTGTCCGCATAGATCGCCGCTGGCTGTGGGCCGGGCACACAGTGCCCGTTTGACCACAGGAGGCCCCCGGTGGGTATCGAACTCCAGGATCTGATCAACGCAGCCCAGGCCCCCGCCGAAGGGACCACGGCCGCCGACGCCGTCGCCGCGCTCCTCGCAGAGCACGCCGCCGACCCCGAGCTGGACGTCGCCGCGCTCCAGGCCAAAGCAGTCGCCACGTTCAACGAGCTCCGCGAAAGTGGCGCCGACTCCGAAGATTCCATCGCCGCCGTCGAAGCCCTGGCCGACGTCGTCGACGGCACCCGCCTCGAGCAGGAGCGCCGCGACACCGCCTCGCAGGAGCACCAGGCCCGCCTCGACGCCCTCGCGCAGCGCGTGAACGCCGACGCCACCAGCGAGGAGGGAGACGGCGACGCCGACGCGTCGACGGAGGAGATGTCCGACTCCGAGACCGTCGCGGAGACGCCTGACACCGCCGCCGACACCGAGGCCACGGCCGAGCCGCAGCTCGAGGCCGTCACCGCGTCCGCCCGCAAGCCGGTCCGCAAGGTCCGCCTCTCCGACATCGAACGAAAGACGGTCGCGATGCCCACCCGCAACCGGGCCGGCGCCGTGATCACCGCCGCCGCCGACGTTTCAGGCTTCGCCCCCGGGCAGCGACTGTCCACCGCGGAGCTCGCCGCCGCGGCGAACACCAAGCTGCAGGCATTCCCGTCCGGCCCCGTCGAGGGTGCACAGATGCGGGCATCGGTCGCGCGGATCAACATGCCGTTCTCGGACGACCTTGTCGCGGATGGCACCAACGACCAGGACGTGATCGACCACGCAGCCGACACCTCGCGCTTGAGCGGCGGCTCGCTCGTCGCGGCCGGCGGCTGGTGCGCACCGTCCGAGACCCTGTACGAGCTCGGCGGCATCCTCGCCGACGCGAACGCCGGCCTCATTGACCTGCCCGAGGTGCAGGCCAAGCGCGGCGGTCTCCGGTTCACCGAAGGCCCCGACTACGCGGCGATCTACGGCGCATCGGACCTGGGCTTCATCCAGACCGAGGCCCAGGCCATCGCTGGCAGCGGCTTCACTACCCCCACCGGCGGCACCGTCGCCGGGACGGAGAAGCCGTTCTACCGCGTGCCGTGCCCCAGCTTCACCGAGGTGCGTGCAGAGGCGGTCGGTCTCGGGATCAAGGCCGGGATCCTGCAGAACGACGCTTACCCGGAGATGACTGCGGAGATTGTCGAGCACGCGCTGATCGCGCACGCCCACAAGGTGAACACCCGCACCATCAACCGGATGGTCACCGAGTCGGGCAGCGCGATCACGTTGGCGCTCGGACCGTCCGCGACCACGGCGATCCTCAACGCGGTCGACATCCAGCTCATGGACTACCGCTACGCGAACCGGATGAGCGACGGCGCGGAGCTCGAGGTCAAGCTGCCCCTGTGGCTCAAGGCCGTCATCCGCAGCGACCAGGCGGTGCGCAACGGCTCGACGGTCACCGAGTCGTACGAGGTCACCGACCAGAAGATCGAGGCGTGGTTCAAGGCGCGCAACGCCGTCCCGCAGTGGCTGTACGACTGGCAGGACGCGTTCTCCGGCGTCGCCGGTGGCTTCGGTGCCGTTACCGCGATCACGTCGTGGCCCGACACCGTCGACATCCTCATCTACAAGGCCGGCACCTTCGTCCGGTCCCGCGGTGAGGTGATCAGCCTCGATGCGATCTACGACTCGACGAACATCAAGGTGAACGACTTCCACCGCCTGTTCGTCGAGGAGAAGCTGCTGGTCATCAAGCGGCGCTGGAAGGCCCGCCTGCTGCGGATCGCGCTGTCGCTGAACGGCACCGTCGGCGCCTCGCAGATCCTGGACGCTGACGGCAAGATCGCGCCGGTCACCCCGTAGTCGACCGCCGGGCACACCTGACCCCCTCGCAGGTGTGCCCGGTGGTTTCCACTGACCAGCACACTCTTTGGAGGCTCCGGTGGCTGTCGCCCCGCCCATCTACGTCGCAGCGCCGACGATCACCCCTTCGCGCTACGGTCTCGCAACCGCCGGAGACCTCGTCATCGAGTCCGACCTGCACTTCCGCAACGGCATCGAGCACGAGCAGAATCCGTCGGGGCCAGCGAAACTCTCGGCGGCCGAATGCGCCGAAGCCCCGAGTGCGACCCGCACCGTGGACGACGGAATCCCGACCGTCGAGTCCGGGCCGATCATCGTCTACAACGGCTTCACCTGCCGCGCCGTCGGCCTCACCGAGGACGACATGCTGTCCCGCGCCCGACTGGCGCTCACCGGTGGTGAGTGGGCAGCCGTGGAGCGCGCGGTGTGGGCCTCCGCCGACCCGCTCCGCTTGATGAACAACGGCGACGTCGACGGCGCCGAGACGGAAGTACTCACCACCCAGGCGGTTTCGCTTACGAAGGGCGTCGGGCTGCTCGAGGACCTCCTCGCCGACCAGTACGGCGGCGTCGGGGTCATCCACGCACCCCGCGCAGTCGCAGGGTTCGCCGCGAAGGACCGGCAGGTCGACACCGAGAACGGCCGCAAGGTCACCAACCTCGGAACCCGCTGGTCGTTCGGCAGCTACCCAAACACCGGCCCCAACGGTGCCTCGGCAGCCGCGGACACCGCGTGGCTCGTCGCGACCAGCGCGGTCGCCATCCGCCGCAGCGAGATCGCCCAGCGGCCAGTCACGTTCGCCGAAGCCGTGAACCGGCGCACCAACGAGGTGTTCGCGATTGCCGAACGCACCTACGTCGTGTCCTGGGAATGCGTCCAGGCCGCCGCCCTCGTCACTCTCACCTAGGAGAACCACGATGCCTTCGATCATCCCCACCTCCACCGAGCAGGCCGGCGAGATCGCCCGCCGACTCCTCGACGCCGCGGACTCCCCGGACGAGGTCATCACCGACACCTCCGGACGCACAGTCGCATTCACCGTGTCCGACGAACTCGCGGCCAAGGCCGGGTTCGGCGGTCCGTCTGCGGGCGTTGAGGAGACCGAGACCGAGCCCGAGCCCGAGACCGAGCCCGAGCCCGAGACCGAGCCCGAGCCCGAGACCGAGCCCGAGACCGAGACCGTGGCCGACGAGCCGCCGCGCGACGGAGCCGGGTCCGGACTGAAGGCGTGGCGCGAGTTCCTCGACGTCAAGGGCTTCGCCTACGACGATTCGGACAAGCGCGACGAGCTCATCGCCAAGTGGGACCTCGCGACGACCGCGGCCGGAGCTGCACCGAAGGACGCCTGATGGGCGAGGGACAGCCGATGGTGGGGGCCGCCAGGGTTTCGAAAACCCTGGCGGTCATCGCCGCGTTCACCGGCCTGCTGTACGTCGGCCCCAGCTTCTGGGTGCGTCGGCCGATGCCTGACGGGCAGCTGTCCATCGTCGTCGCGATCGAATCATGGGGCCCGGTATGGCCGATCGTGTTCTTCGCCGCCGCAATCGTTCTCGCTGCATCAGCACACACGCGCCGGTTCGTCGGATACGCACACGCGATCGTGGCCGGCGTGTGGGGCTTCTACGGATCCGCGGTGCTCCTGTCCGCCGTGTACGCCGAACCGCCCGCCCCGATCCTGACCGGCGGCATTGCGATCGGCGCCTCCGCTTTGCACCTCGCGATGATCCGCGTTTGGTCCGACCTAGGGGTGAAATGAATGAGACCGTCGGGATCGTCCTCGCAGCGATCAACGGCGTCGGCATCATGGTCGGCGGCCTCATCACCGTGTGGAAGTCCGTAGCCACCACCAACGTGAGGACCCTCGAGCAGCGCCTCGACACAGTCGAAGACGAACTCGAGATCGAACGCGAGTTTTCCACCGCGATGGCCGCGTGGGGGCACGACGCGAGGGTCGAGGCGGCCGCGCAGGGGATCACCCTGCCTGACATCCCGCAGCGCCGACATCCGAAGGGACACTGACCATGGCTATTCCCGCGTACGGCTCACTGGTCCCGCTGATCGGCCGAATCAACACATCCGTCCTCGCGATTGGGCAGGTCCGCTGGTTCACCTGGTCCGCCTACTTTCAGCAGCTCGTCGAGCACGGGTACGCCGACATCTACGACCCAATGGAGCCCGGGGTCGTAGTCGCGCTCAAGGTCGACGGCACCGCCGCCACCTACGCATCGCTGCCGACGACTGGGCTCACGCCGGGCATGGTCTACGTCGTGCAGGAGAATGGCCGCGCCTACGTGTGGAACGGGACTGCGTGGCCCGCGCAGGCATCCGGGATCTCGATTACCGGCCCGACCGGACCGGGCGGTGTGGGCATAGCCAACATCACCGTCTCCGGAACCAATCTCGTGTTCGACATGACCGCCGGCCCGGACATCACCCGTGCAGTCCCCGCACTGGAGGACGCACAGGCTTGGCGAGACCAGGTCGAGCAGTTTGTCCAGTTTCTCCAGACCACCGTGGCGCCTGAGGTCGAGGGAGACCGGGCTGCCGCTGAGGGGGCGGCGGCCGCTGCCGTGACTGCGCAAGGCGTCTCCGAAGGCGCGCGGGATGCGGCGCTCGGCGCGCAAGGTACGGCGACCACCGAGGCGAACCGGGCTCGGGACGAGGCCGACGACGCGGCAGAATCCGCGACACTGGCCGGGGGGCACGCCGACGCGGCGGGCCAGTCTGCCGGTGCGGCCGCGACCGCGAAGGGTCAGGTCGACACTACGAAGGCCCAGATCGACACCATAAAGGGCGAGATCGACACCGCTCGGGTCGACACTGTCGCTGCGAAGGATGTTGCGGTCACGGCACGTGGCGAGACGCTGGAGTTCCGAGATCAGGCGGAGCAGATCGTCGCCGACGCCGCCGCCGGTGTTGTGCCTGACGGAGGGGTCACGACACCGAAGATTGTCGACGGTGCCGTCACGGGGCCCAAGCTGGCAAGCGCAGTGCAATCCAGCCTCGCCAAGGCGGAAAGTGCATCGCAGCCAGGTCACACCCATCCCCAAGCAGACGTCACCGGTCTGGTCGCGACGCTGGGCAACAAGGAGGACAAGAACGCGAAGGGGGCCGCAAACGGTTACGCGCCGCTGGACGCGAATGGCTTCGTCCCGCCCGCGAACCTCCCGTCGTACGTCGACGACGTCCTCGAGTACGCCAACCTCGGCGCACTGCCCGGGACCGGCGTCACGGGCAAGATCTTCGTCGTCCTTGACACCGGCAAGATCTACCGGTGGTCGGGTTCGGCGTACGTCGAGATCAGTCCCTCTCCGGGCTCGACGGACTCGGTTACTGAGGGCGCAACGAACAAGTACTACACCGATGCCCGCGCCCAGGCAGCCAACGCCGCCGCGATCGGCGGCCGCGCGGCGAATGCGTCCGGCCAGACGAACATGGTGTGGGTCGGCACGCAGGCGGCATTCGACGCGCTCTCATCCGGGGTCAAGAACGCGCTCGGCTTCATCGGGCATATCTACTGATGGCCGGGGTCAGGATCGGAAGCGGGTCGGCGTCGAACCCGCTCAAGAAGGTCATGGTCGGCACCGGCTCGGCTGTCGCGGCCGTCCGTAGAATCATGGTCGGCACAGGCTCGGCCTGCGTGCAGATTTGGGCCAATGCCATCGCGATGGGCCTGGAGAAGATCGGCGACCAGAGTTCAGGCTCCGGGGCCTGGGTGCTGGTCACCGGATGGGGTACCAAGTCCGGGTTCGGCGAGACCGTGCAGGAGAGCAACGGCATCCGAATACAGTCGGGGCAGTACGACATCGAGGGCAAAGTCACTCGCGGGTCAAACCGCGTGATGGGTCAGCGTCTTTACCTCGGGTCGACGATGGTGGCCGAGTCCTCCTCCGGGAAGTCCGTGTCGGTCTTCCGGGTCTCGCTCCCGAACTACAACGTGACCGACCCGGACAACCTCCTCACCCTCCAGTCCATGACCGCGACGAGCAACAGCATCCTCGGCGGCGCTGGAACTTACCTCGTGGCCACTCCGTCCGAGCCCGGCCCCAAGAAGATGGGCCTGGACAAGTATGGCGACCAGACGATCCCCAGCGGTGTGGAGACCCTGCTCATCGGCTGGTACTCCAGAGAGGGGTTCCCTGGAACCGTTCAGGGGTCGGACGGCATTGTGATGCGGGCCGGGACCTACAACCTGGCCTACAAGCAGTCCACCGGGTCCAGCGCGGCTGTACAGATCAAGCTCTATCGCAACGGGGTGTGGGTCGGCTCCGGGGCCAGCTCGGGAGGATCGTCCGTCCTCACCTTGTCCGGCACTGAATCCGGCGTGACCTTCGCCGATGGGGACATCCTCACGATGAAGATCCTGTTTCCCTCGGCGACACGGACCGTTCTCTCGGACCCTGAATCCACCTACCTGACAGCGACTCCCGCCTAGCCGGGGAACCGCGCCGCGTTCCGGCGCGTCCAACCCTGCATGAGTCCAGCCGAGCTCGTCCTGCTCGCGGAGCTGCACGCCGACGGCCGCCCCGCGGTGCTCGCCGCGGCCCGGCAGGATCCCGAGTGCGCTCGGGTGCTGGCTGCGCTCGATCTCGTCGCGTGGGACCTGCGCCAGCTCGGAACGAAATGATGTCGTTGATCTAAGGAGAATCAGAACAGGGTTTCGGGATGTTCGACAACGACTTCGCTCCGTTTGCGCCTCGGGCTATTTTCCGGAAACCGCGGCCCTTTGCCGTAGCGAACAGCGCTACCCCGCTTCTGCGTCGACGTTCGGGTAATTATCTCTCTACCAACAAGCTCGCGCAAAATGTCTCGAGCAGCATATACGTCGAGGTCGAACAATCGCTGGATCGTTGCATTGTTGACAGATTCATACTCGCGGACATGGTCGATTACCTTCTTCTCTACCTCGCCACTGCTGCGCGTGTGATACGTAACAGCAGGACCAAGACGCGCGAGAACTTCACCGCGGAAACGATAGTTTGGGTTTCGGCGGTTCCGCGTTCCGGATGTCGGTTCAATAAGTTCGATGTCTGAGTTCGACAGATGGCGTAGCGACTCTTCGGCATCGGCGGTATCTCGCTGAATTAATGGGGCGATCTGGGAAGCAGTGACACTCCTCTTGGTGCATAGCGTTAGAAGAATGATCAGCGTGTCCGTATCGTCCTTGAGTCCAATGGGGAGCTCAGCGACAAGTCGGGCAATGTTCGCATTGGGTGGATCGCCCCTGAAGACGACCTCGACCTGTTCTGAGTCGCTGGAAATTGCAGGCAATGGCCTCCCACTGCGTGCCATCTCGCGAAACATGCGGTTGACGCCTTGACCTAGATACTCACCCCAGCCGAAGGTGTTGAATGCAGTAGCGAGGAGGGGGTATCGAGGTTTCGTTCCACGGGTCAGGATGTTTTCTGGTGTTACTCCGGCCACCAGGGGGCCGGGCGAATCGATTTCAAGGATAAATGGAGAGTGACGAATTAGAACTGGTCGGTTTTCGCGGTAGTCGCGGTGGGTCAGTGCGTTAGTTAGCGCCTCACGCAGGGCAACGGAGGGATAGTCCTCGATTCGAAGTTGATGTCCACTTGCGAGATTCACAGGCGTTATCGTTAGCCTCGCCGTGATTACGTCGTACGCTTCCGCGAAGCATGTGATCAATGGTGTCGTCCATCGACGACTGTAGTCAGCTTCGCCCGACTTCGTTTTTCGGTGCTGGTACACAAGAACTTCTTGTGGGCCACTTGGGGCTCGCGATACAAATAGAAGTTCACCTGCGCGAGTTAGCCGCTGATCGTCACAGACCAAACCCAGGCGATTGAGAAGCTCGGCGGGTGGAGCGACAGCCAACCGTTGCTTGGCTTCATCGCCCGATTCGCGGAGAAGTTCGCGGGCGCGGTCAAGTGCACCAGGATCGATGTCGTCAATCCGGCTATCAGACGGGCCCGAAGACCAGTCGCGCCCTCGGCGTTCGTCCGCGAGCCGGCTGACTTCGGACGGATTCATAGGTCGGCATTTGTCGCCTTGACGTTGGGTGTAGGCGCCCTTAGATGTCGCGTAGACCTCAACCCCCTCCGGGACCGTGATCGCCAGCAGGCGGGCGCCGTTGTAGTCGACCGCTTCGACGGACACGAGGAGGTGCGGCGTCGTTAGGTCATAGAGTCTGGTCCGGAGCAGATCGGCGTCGATGGAAGTGCCAATGAGTGCATCGGGCCCACCCGGAGTGTCCCTGACGCCGAGTACGACCGTTCCGCCACCAGCGTTCGCAAAGCAGACTGCCGCCTCCGCAATGTCAACAGCGGTTTCCTTCAGGCTGCCCTTCTCGGTTTTGAAATCTAGGGTGCTTGACTCGCACTTGTCTGCCGACGTTCCGCTGTTGATGCGATCGAGGAACGCTGTAAGTGGTGTCATGCTTTGAGTCTAGTTTGAGTCAAGTAAAAGATTGTAGGCATCCCCAAAGTCTCCTCAAAGTCGGGCTCTGCGTCTACTTGGCCTGAGTGGCAAGGTCCGCGCCATCGGGGATCAGGTGGCCCTGCGCGACGAGGTGGTCGAGGATGGCGTAGATGCCGTCCCGTGTTGCGGTCGCCGGGTCCATCTCGTGGCCGGCTACCTCGTTGCGGTACACGGCGAACAGCTCTTCGACGAGGGCGTCGCGGGCCTGGGCGGCGTCGAGACTGTTGGCGATCGCTCGAGCCTCCTGAGCGTCAGGCACGTCAGGGCAGGCGTCCAACACTTGGGCGTATGCGCGGTACTTCTCGGCGGTGATGTCGGTGCTCATACGGCCTCCTTGAAGGTCGCAGTGGTGGCAGCAGTGCCGTCAGGAAGGCTGATGCGGGCCGGTGCTTCCCGAGCTGCTGCTCCACCGGCCCGCGCCATCGACCCTAGCAACTATCGAACGGCTGTGCGAATAGTTCTAAGCTGGGGGCATGGCTGTGCATGTCGAGCCCAGGCCGACTCACTGCGCGAATGGCCACCTGCTCGGCCCGCGTCGATGCCTCGTCGGCTGGGAGCAATGCGCGTGCGCCAACGCCTGGCGCGGCGGGCACCGAACGCACTACTGCCGCGAGTGCGGCATCACGATCCGCACGCCGCCGTGTGCCGGGGCCGCGCCGCAGCGGGACCGGTGGGCGGCCAATGGGTAACCCCGCCCTCATTGGCGTTGGACCCGCAGCTCTGTACAGCACCCATCGGCGGTGATAGAACGAGAATCGGTTGAGTCCACAGCCTCAGATCGCCCTCTTGTGCGGGGGTTCGTCGGCGCCCGGAGGTTCACCATGCGCAGCTCGCCCACTCGGTCCGAACGCCCAGGATCCAGAAATTCAACGGTTCGTGAGACCCGCACGAGGGACCACAGCATCGATGCGAGCGTCATATGGATCGTGGGTCCGGTAGATGCGGCATCGCTGCCGGAGTTCGTCGCCCAGCTCGACGCCGGGATTCGCAAGGCGAGACCCTGTCTTGTGGTGGACCTGTCCAAGGTGACTTTCCTGTCCGTTTCTGGGGTCGAGGCGCTCGCGGCAGCGCGCTGGCGTGCCGGATGCGAAGGCGTGGACCTGCTCCTGGTCGGAGGTCCTCACTGCGTCGACCGCGCATTGGACGTCACCGGCACTCGGCGGCGGTTTCGCACATTCGGTTCCCTCCGGCTGGCGGTCGAGGAATGTCGCCGGATGGGGTCGCCGTCCTGGTTAGCGCTGGTTGACGATTGCTGATCGATGGGGTCGGCCCCGCAAGGCGCACCGGGGGGAGTGCCAGGCGGGGCCTTCGCCGCCTCGGGAGCGGCGTATCACACCGTAGCCGGATCCGGGCCTGGTAGCCGGTTGAATGCCTCGTCGTCACCTCGGCGGGCTCTGGGAGATGTGTTCGCGCAGGCGGCGTAGAAATCTCTCGCGATGCCCGTGGAGGAGCTCCGCCTCTGCCGCATGCACGGCCTCTTCGTGTTGCTCGACCCTGCGTAGTTCGAGTGCGCGGGTGACGCGCGCCGGGGCAGTCTGCTCGTGGAGTCGGCAGGCGCGAGCCGCGGCCGACTCGTCATTCAGCAGGTCGGCGGCCGCGCGGTCGCAATCGATGAGAATTCGCTCGAACCTCAGGCGCACCGCGGACTCCTCGGGGAGCCGCACGACAGCGACGTCCTCGATCAGCTGGAACGGAAGGCGTGCGAGCCGGTAGTTGAATCGGGCCATCGCCATCGGGAGGCCGAGCACGGTCCTACCGTATCGGCGGCGCCGTGATGCAGGCTGTGGATAACCGTTGTGGAATTCGTTCCACCTCTTGCGTCGGAAGAGGCGTCGGTGAAGCCTGGTTGCTGGACCACGCGTGCACGGCGTGAGCCGCACTCCCTACAGCCGTGCATGCACGCGAGAGGCCGCCGGTGTGTCAGGACGCCGACGGCCTCGCCCGTAGAGCGGGCTTTGGTGCCAGCCGTGCGCCGGGCCGCGGCCGCTGGGCGCGCGGTGGACGACGTGACGGGCCTACATTCGAGCGAGGAGCTCGGCCTTCTTCGCTGCGAATTCCTCTTCGCTCAGCACTCCCAGATCGCGGAGCTCGGCGAGCTTCCGAATCTGATCCGCCAGATCCGGCGCCGCCGAAGAGGCAGCCGCAGCAACCGTGGCCGACGCGCCACCCAGATTCGCCTTTACCTGCCGGAACGCCTGGATGAATGTCTCACCTCGCCCTGGGGCGACCTGCTTGATCTCCGCGGCACGGCCGGAAATCGAGATGCTGATGACCTCACCTCCCAGCTTCTGTGCGTGACCGAGTGAGCCGATCGCTGAGATGTCGAACTCCTCGACCTGCGCGCCGAGCATGGACTTGTTGAAGAAGAAGAGTCGCTGCGTGGTTAGGACCAGCATTCCCTGGTTACCGTCGTAGATACCCTGAGCCAGTTCGACGACACGCTCATCGACGTGGATGAACTGGGTCAGTGCTGCGGCCTCGCGGAAACCGAAGAAGCGCCCCACTTTGCCGAGTCGGCCCAGCGCATCGGTTACACCCAGGTCGTCGATCGCGATTCCCGGCATCGCTTCCATAATCTCGGACAGGACGGCGCTGTGCTTGTCCCCCTGCATGTCAACCGACCACTCGATGAGCGTCGTCGAGGCGGACTCTTGCCGCACGCCAGCAGTGACCGTGGCTGCCCACCGGTTCTTCATGATCGAGCGTTTCGCGGTGCCCGTGATCGGGTTGCTAGAGGCCGAGACCTCCAGCCCAGCCGCATGCATGCCGGCGCCAATAGCGCTGAATGTCTGATCGAACGGGGCCAAAGTGCGCGTGGTGGAGGTACGAACGATTCCCATGCTCAGGATCCAATCACGACATCGGTCGTGTCGATTTGTTTCCGTGACCCCGCCTCAATGTTGTCACGGACTATCCTGACCGGTGAGAGCTGCTGGCTGTGGGCCGGGCACCCCGCTCCATTCGGAGGTCCCCATGCCCACCACCATCTGGCCCAGCATCCGCTCCCACGTCGTCCGCACCACGAAGCTCGACGCCTGCGGCGCCCCCGCCATCGGCCCCAAGTCCACTGCCGTGTCCGACGGCCACATCTCCATCAAGCTGTCCCCCCAGTACGAGGACGGCGAGGAGACGAACCAGAAGAACGCGGGCGGAAAGCTCATCGTCGTCGACAAGGCCTCCGATCAGCTCAAGTACATCAACGTCGAGATCGTGTTCGCGAAGGTCGACCCGGACATCTTCAACATCGTGACCGGGCAGCCGATCGTCCTCGATCACTCCGGAGCCGCCACCGGTATCCGGCTCGGCGCCACCATCGACACGAACGTCGCGGTTGAGACGTGGACCGACGTCCCCGGTACCTCGTGCGGCCCGGACGGGAAGCTGTACGGGTATGCGCTCCTGCCGTACCTCAAGGGCGGCCGGCTCGGTGACTTCTCCTTCGAGAACGCGCTCGCGAACTTCACCATCTCCGGTCGCACCGAGGCGAACTCGCCGTGGGCAAAGGGCCCGTACAACGTCGTCCTGAACGCGATCGTCCCTCCGGCCACCGAGCCCGCAGCGGGGAAGCTGCTGTCCGTGATCGCCGCGGATCAGCACCTGCACATGGAGCCGACCGCAGTCGCTCCGCCGGCGCCGACGGCCGGTGCGGTCGCACTGACTGCGTGACGATTCCAGCTGACGTGGCGGGCACTGTGCTGGTGCCCGCCACGTCACGATCGAAAGAGGCGCCGTGAGCGGACCATGCGAGTGGACCATCGAATCGAGCAGCCCAGAATGGGAAGCCGCCGAGCCTGACGAGCGGGCTGTCGCAACCGAGCTCGCGACGACGATCCTGTGGTCGTTGACCGGGCGCGTGTTCGGGCCGTGCGAGGCAACAGTGCGGCCATGCTTCGGGCCACGTGAGCACGGCTCGACGTACCAGGGGAAATCCGGAGTCGGGCGCGACGCCTACTGGTGGCCCGGCCTCATCAGCCAGACATGGGCGGTCGGTGGGTGCGGCTGCTCCCGGTCATGTGACTGCGTTGGCCCATCAGAGGTCGCGCTCCCCGGGCCGGTGCACTCGATTGTGAAGGTCACCGTCGACGGCCAGGTGGTGCCGCCATCGGCCTACCAGATCCGAAACAGTCGCTGGCTGATCCGCGTCGACGGACAGGCATGGCCCCAGTCGCAGGACCTCACCGCGGCCGACGACGCCGACGGTGCGTTCACCGTGACCTACAAGCAGGGAATCGCGGTACCGCTCGCCGGGCGCCTCGCAGCCGGGGATCTCGCCGTGGAGCTGCTCCGCGCGCGGAAGGGTGGCCGCTGCAAGCTTCCAGACCGCGCAATCTCCGTGTCCCGGCAGGGCATCGATATCCAGATGGTCGACGCGCAGGTCCTGTTCGAGCAGGGCCTGACCGGGGTCGCGTCGGTCGATCAATGGATCGCCACGGTGAACCCGCACAAGGTTCGGTCCCGGCCGGCTGTGTTCTCGCCGGACGCTCGTCGTGTGGAGAGGCTCCGCTGATGGATGTCGGTGTGTATCAGTTGGCGGCGACGCTGGTCGGGGAGTTGTCGGCGCAGCTCGAGGACACGAGGGCGGGCGCGGTGCGTTTCGCGACGGTCCACCCCGGGGACACGGTCCCCGCGTACGGGTGCGGCTGCGGCACGGGGGAGGGGCAGGCGTGGGTCCGGGTGGTGGGTATGTATCCGTCGGTGAACTTCCCTGAGCCGTACGTGATCCCGCAGCCTGGCGCGCCGATCGTCTGGGCGGTCACCCTTGAGATGGGCGTCGACCGCTGCTATCCGTCGCCCGAGCAGAACGAGATGCCGACACCGGGCGAGCTCGACTCGGCGGCCCGGGACGCGATGGACGACGCGGCGGCGATGCGTCGCGCCGCGATGTGTGCGTTCGATCGCAGTGTTCAGGCGGTGCCGGGGATGTGGGAGCCGCGCGGACCCTCTGGTGGAATCCATGGCGGCGTCATGGCGGTGACAGTCCTCGTGGACGTGGCGTGCGGCTGCGACAGTGAGCCGCCGCAGCTCGACGCGATGGTCCCGCCAGTGTTCGGGGATCCGAGGTTCCCTGCCTAGCATCACTGGCTGTGGGGTGTGTTCACTGTATCCTCGGGCAATGGCCACAGTGCGAGTTCGTGCAGAGCAGACGACCGTCGACTGGGAGCAGGGCGCCGAGTTCGCAGTGGAGCGGACTCCGTTCCTCGACATGCTGATCGCCGACGGACGACTCACTGTCCTCGAGGAGGTCGGCGATTTGGACAGCGACGGCGAGACGGTCGACGCCGGAGACGAGGGGGAGCCGGCGCCCGGAGCCGACGGGGAGGCCGCGCCGATCAAGCCCGTGAGCACGCCTGCTCGACGGCGAGGTGCGCAGGAACAAGATGATGCCTAGCCACGTTGAGGTGCACCACGCGCGGATGCGCGCGGCACTCACGACTGACGCCGGAAGGTGGGCGAACAGCGTTGGCCGGCAGGTCGTCAACCGGGCGAAGGCCCGCAGCCCTGTCGACGAGGGGCGTCTCCGGTCGTCGATCTCGCACACCGTGCGGATGGGTCCGTCGAGTGTGAGCTTCCGTGTCGGTTCCCCCCTCAACTACGCCCGCTACGTCCATGAGGGCACCGGCATCTACGGGCCGAAGAAGAAGCCGATCGTCCCGGTCTCGGCGAAGGCGCTGAAGTTCCAGACGCCGAAGATGATCGGCCCGCTCCCCGCCGGCGTGAAGCATGCGCCGAAAGGGAAGCGCGGCTTCGTGTTCGCGAAGTCTGTGAAGGGCTCCCCGCCGAATCCGTTCCTCACCGACGCCCTCAAGGACGTCTTCGGCACCGCGCGCGTCACCACCCGCAACCCCCAGTAGCCCTCCGGAAGGACCACCATGCCCCCACGTACCCGCAAGCCCGCCACCACGAAGCCGTCTCAGGCCACCGGCGAACCGACCGAGGCTGAGGTCACTGCGGCACTCGATGTTCTCGACAAGACCGACGCCGAACTCGAGGCCCTCGCGCTTGTCGACGACGACGAGAACCCGATTCCCGACGAGCTCCAGTTCACCACCGGCAGTACCCCAACCGTGGACCGCAGCGAGGCCGAGGCCGAGGTCTTGTCCGTCGACGGCCACGAGCTGATCGCATTCAAGCCTGAGCCGGCAGCATGGAACCTGCTGATCGGTGCGATGTCGAAGTCCGCCACCGCATCCGACAAGGCTTACGCGGTCATGGACCTGGTCAACCACGTTTTCGACGACGCCTCCCTGATGTACATCAAGGAGCGACTCATGGCCCGCGGCGACTCCTTCGATCAGGCGTTCCTCGAGAAGATTGTCGTCAGTCTGATCAAAAGGTGGACTCCCGACCTGAACCGGGCGCAGCGCCGCGCGTCCGCCCGGGCCCGCCGATAGCCAGTGGCCACACCGTGGGGCCGCGACCCCACCGCTTGGACGCTCGACGGCCGGGTCATGCATGTGACCCGGCCGCCGCTCATCCAACTCATCGGCCTGGTGATGGGGTACACCCCGATCCACGTCGTCTTCGGAACGCTCCGCGACCCAGACGACCGGCAGTACCTCTACGCCCAGGTCATGGACAAGTCCTCCGAAGTCGACAACGACCTCCTCGACGACGTCGCGGACGCGCTGGTGCTCGAGTGGTTCGGCCTGCCCCGCTGGACAGTCCAGGAGCTGTGGTGGCGCGCGATCGGTCAGTGGGCCGATGTCGATGGCAACCTCGCCTTGCGAGGCGTTGACATCCTGCAGATGTCGCCGCAGCGCGCGACGAGCACCGTTCGGGCGCTGCTCCAGAAATGGGTGGCCGGCGACGACAATCGGCGCGAGCAGCTACGCCACGACCTCGAGACTGCGCCGCCTCGGGTGGCCCGCGGCGAACAGCACCGCGAGGTTGAGGCGGAGGAAGCCGCGTTCGACTGGAACCAGGCGCTGGCTCTGGTCACGGCAACACAGGCCAGCGGCGGCGGCTGATCGGGGCTAAGCCCGATACCCTTCTAGTAGATCGCCGCTGGCTGTGGGCCGGGCACACGAGGATGTGTGAGCCTGGAGGCCCTGCGCGGTGACTGCCCCGTACGCGAACGCTGTCGTCCAGGCGACCCTCAAATGGGATGACATCGACGCCGAGTTCGAGCGGAATGTTGTTCGCGCCACGGAGCGGGCAGTCAAGGCGGCGCAGAAGCATCTAGATCGCATCAAGCTCGCAGCAGATGTTCACCTCGATGCGGACACCGGCAAGTTCCGGCAGGTCACGCAGTCGATCCTTGACAGAGCATCACTGACTGCGGATGTGCGACTGCGGGCGGATACCGGACTCTTTCACGCTGATGTGCGCAATGCGGTGAAAGGTCTAGCGGACGCGAAAGTCAAGGTCACTCTCGACTCTGGGGCGATTCAGCCGTTCGTCGCCGATATCGAGAACCGGCTGCGGGCCGCGAAGATCACGGCACCGGTGTTCTTGGAGGTCGCGAACGAGGCGCAGTTCCGTGCGCATATCGCGCAGCTGACTCAGCCGGTCACGCAGCACGTGATTATCCAGACCCACGGAGGTGGAGGTGGGGGAGGAGGCGGCGGCAGCTTCGGTCCCGACCGCCTCTCACTGTCCCTCGGGAAGGTCGCCAGCGCCGGGCTGAAGACCGCGGGCATCGCGTCGCTGATTGGCGCGATCGGCGGCGCCGCCGGGTTGGCAGCCGGCGCGGTCGGAGTTCTGGGCGTCGGATTGGCGGGGGTCGCGGCCGCAGGAACTGTCGGCATCGGCACCACGGTCCTCGCGTTGCAGGGCGTCGGCGATGCGTTCTCCGCACTGGGCGACGCTGCGACGTCCGCGGGCCCGGACGCAGCCGCACAGGCGAAAGCGGTCACCGCGGCAGAACGTGGACTTGAGCAGGCGCACCGCGGCGTGGAGACCGCGAACCGCAGACTCGACGATTCCAACCAGGGACTTCGAGACTCCGAGAAGGACGTGCTCGATGCGAAGAAGGACGTCCTGTCCGCCGAGCGTGATCTCACCACCGCACGCAAGGACGCGACACGCCAGATCGAGGACCTGAACTTCGCACTCAAGGGCACCGCGATCGACGAGCGCGACGCCGAGCTGGCAGTCGCGCGCGCTCGGGAGGCGTACGACAAGGCGTTCTCCGACCCCAAGGCGTCTGCGCTCGATCGCGCGGAGGCCGCCCTCGGGGTCGACAAGGCGCTGCGCCGGCAGGAAGAAACCCTGCGCCGCAACACCGACCTTCAGAACGAGGCCGCGGAAGCGAACACGAAGGGGGTCGCAGGTTCGGATCAGGTAGTCGCGGCGAAGGAACGACTCGTTGATGCGAACGACCAGGTCGCGGTGGCCGAACGCGGAGTGCGCGATGCACAGCGCGATGTGACGGACGCCCAGCGTGATGTCGCGGACGCGCATCGGGCTGTCACCGATGCGGAGAAGGAGCTGCAGGACGCGTTGACGGGCACGTCGTCGGGTGCGGACAAGGCGGCGCAGGCCCTCGCGAAGCTGTCTCCGAACGCCCGCGACTTCGTGCTGGCGATGATGGCCACCAAGCCCGTGTTCGACGATCTGAAGAACGCGGTGCAGGACGCAGTGTTCGCGGACCTAGGCGCCGTGTACTCCGACCTCGCGAAAACCGTGCTGCCGCAGCTGAAAGACGGGCTGACAGGGGTGGGCGGCGCGATCAACGGCGCCGCCAAGGACTTCGCAGCCTTCTTCTCCCAGCCTGAGGCGATCAAGGCGCTGAACGCGATCTTCGCCGGGACCGCGGACCTGATCACCTCGATGCAGCCGGGTCTCGCACAGCTCACCGCCGGTCTACTCGACCTTGGTCAGGCCGCTGCACCTGCCATGGGCATGATCGGCGAATCCCTTGGCGGGCTCGTCGGCACGATCGGGCAAGTCTTCACTGACGCCTTCGAATCGGGCGCCCTCACTCAACTTTTCGAGACGTTCTCCACTGTCATCGACGGATTGGCCGAAGGTCTCGGGCCGCTCCTGACTGCACTGATCGATCTCGGCAACGTTGTTGGTCCGGTCCTCGGCCCGTTGTTCGAGACCCTCGGCGAGTCGCTTGCGGCGCTCGGTCCGTCGCTGGGGCAGCTTGGTGTCGCCTTCGGCGAGGGACTGATCGAGGTTCTGCCGGTTCTGTCGCAGTTCATTTCCATGATCGCGGACGGGCTGACGCCGATCATGCCGATCCTGGCGGACCTGCTCGTCGCGGTGGGCAACGCACTGATGCCGCTGATTCCGCCGCTGTCTGAAATTCTCCAGGTTGTCGGCATCGCCCTCGTGGACGCGGTGAATGCCCTTGCGCCCGCGATCGGTCCGCTTGGCGAGGCCTTCGCGGCGCTCGTCTCCGCGCTGGCGCCGATCCTGCCGCTCGTCGCCGAAGTCATCGGCATGCTCGTCACCTCCCTCGCGCCGGCGCTGACCACCATTTTCAACGCCTTCGCGCCGGTCATCACGCAGCTGGTGGAGCAGCTGCGTCCAGTGTTCGATCAGCTGGCGCCGATCCTGGCCGATGTGGCGATGCAGATCGGCACGGTCCTCGCAGCCGCAATCACCCAGCTGACGCCCATCTTCCCGACGCTGATCGACGGGTTCTCGCGGATCATCGCCGCGATCGCACCATTCCTGCCCCAGCTCCTAACGATCTGGGCCGACTACCTGCCGAAACTCATCGAACTGTTCATCTACGTGGTCGACAACGTGCTGCCGCCGCTGGTGACCGCATTCGAGTGGCTCGCGAGGAACGTCTTCCCGCTTGTCGTCGACGCTATCCGCATCATGGCGGACACCCTCGGGGACCGCTTCACCACTATCAAAACCGTCCTCCAAGACGCCAAGGACTTCATCGGCGGAGCAGTCGATGGGATGAGGGGCTTCTTCGAGGGGCTCGGATCTGCGGTGAGCATCATTTGGGATGGAATCGTCAACGCGATCAAGCGTTCCGTCGGCGTGATCGGCAACATCATCAAAGGCGCTGGCTCCGCTATCAAGTGGGCACCAGGGCGACATGGCGAGGACCTTGAACGGACCGGAAAGAGCCTCGTCGACTGGAGCAACACACCAACGCGCGCAACTGGCGGCGCGGTTTCGGCTGGCCGCCGAGCGAACGGTCTGCTCTACGGCCCGGGCACTGGGATCTCGGATTCGATTCTCGCGCTTGGCGCCGACGGGATGCCGACCGCGCGCGTGTCTGCCGGGGAGTGGGTCACTCCAGAGGCCGCCGTCAATGCCAAGACACTCCCGGTCCTCGAGGCGCTCCGCCGCGGCTGGGTGCCATCCTCGGACTTCCTGCGCGCGATGGTGTTCGGCGGCGGGCTCCCCGGGTACGCCAGCGGTGGCGTCGTCGGGTCGTTCCAGGACCTCGCCGCCCAGTACGCGCCGGGGCTGACCCTCACGTCCGCAGAGCGGTCCACGAACGACTACCACGGCCAGGGCATGGCGGTGGACTACTCGAACGGTTCCGGGAACTCCGACGAGCAGCTGGCCTGGGCGAACTTCCTCGCCGACAACTACCAATCGCAGCTCGCCGAGCTGATCTACAGCGATCCGCGCTTCACCCGGAATATCAAGGACGGCAAGATCGTCGCTGCTTCGTTCTACGGTGCCGACATCATGGCCCAGCACGAGAATCACGTGCACGCCGCCGCGACCTCCCCGTTGGGTGCGCCGTCTGATGCCGCACCCGGGCCCGATGAGTCCGGTCAAGCCGGGGCGCCTGACACGCGGACCAACAAGCAGCGGTACGTCGACGAGATCGTCGCGGAGGGGCGCCGCCGGGGGATCTCCGACAAGGGCATCAAGACCGCGATCGCGGCGATGCTCGCCGAATCGGACGGCGTCATGTACGCGAACGAGTCTGACGCGGACTCGATGCAGTACGCGCACGATGCGGTCAGCACGGACTACGACAGCTCGGGGCTGTTCCAGCAGCGCAACAACGGCGCTTGGGGCACCGCGGCCGATCGGATGGATCCGGCTCGTTCCGCGGGGATGTTCTACGACCAGCTCGCGAAGCATGACTACGAGAACATGGACCCCGCGGCAGCGGCCCAGGCTGTGCAGCGCTCGGCGTTCGCGGACGGCTCGAACTACCAGGCCAAGATGACCGAGGCGGCTGACCTGTATGCAGATTCGGATCGCCGCCAAGCCGAGGGAGCGGCGGCGTCGGCGAGTAGCCCGGCCGCGTCACCGGGTGCCGCTGGCACGCAGGATGTGCGCGTCACGAACTGGCCCAGCGGGCTCGGGGCGACGGGCTCGGCGGTCACCTCCGCGGCGTCGACCGCCGCATTCGCGAGCGGAGCCTCTATTCCACCGCCGGTGGTCGTGTCCGCGGCTGCGGCAGGGGTCCCGTCCACCGCATTCGACCCGAACAACACCGGCTACGACGACTCCTACTACGACGATCAGATCGCTCGCGGCGGTGTCGACGGCGCGAACGCGTGGCTCGCGCGGCAGGACTTCCAATCGCAGGCCAACGAGTGGGGCCTCAACGCGCTCAAGGAGGTCGGCGGTCAGTTCGCTGAGCCGGTTGGCCTCGACAGTGCGTGGGGCGGCCTCGTGGACCGCTCAGCCGCATCGCTAGCAGCGCCTCCAGCTCCTCGGGGGGACACGACCATCAACAACACCTTCGTCGGCTACCAGGGCACTCCGCAGCAAATGATCGCCGAATGGGAGCGCTCGCTGATGCAGCGAATGGCCCCTGTCGCAGACACGTTCAGGAACGGATAGCCCATGACTGCTCCCTGCGATTCGGCATTCAACAGCGGGTTCCCGATCCAACTGATCTGCCGGGACCTCGACGCCAAGAGCCCGACGTTCGGGCAGGACCTGATCACCCTCCCGATCCACGGACCAGACATGGAGGGGCAGGGCATCGCGCTGCTCGAGGGGCTCTCGGGCTTCTACCACACCCCGATCACCCAGATCCGCGAGAACTACGCCTATCAAGAGGGCTCAACACCGTCGGACTACCCGCGGGTCGAGGAGCGAATCCTCGACTTCCGGATCGGCACCCAGGGCAGCAACTGGACCGAGTTTATGCAGGTCGAAACCCTGCTCTGGTACGTGATGAAGCCCGCAAAAGGGAAGCCGCGCGACTTCTTCCTCCGCCTGTACTACGGGCCCGGCGCCGACGACTGGCGCGAGATCAAAATCCGGCTCGAACGCGCACCGAAGGACTACTGGAAGTGGGCGCCCGGCCACATGCGCCGGCAGGCATGGGACATCACCGCCCTCGCATGTGATCCGTTCTGGTACAGCCAAACCCTGCAGGACACCGTCACCTTCGACACCGGCACCGGTTCAGGCTCCACTCGAGTCAGCAACCGCACCCTCGTCGTCGACAACCCCGCCGATCAGGAGTCCTGGCTCGAGTTCGCATCGAACGAGCTCACCACCACGTCGACGTTCACGATCCCTGACGGGCTCGGCCTGTACCCGACCGGGCATCCACAGGCCGGCCAGCGGATCCTGCGGACCCTGCCGCCCCTCGGCGCCGGGAAGTCGTTCCTCGTGCAGACCAACCCGATGCAGATCTCCCTGGAGACGATGGACGACTCCCAGGAGGTCGCGAACCTGCGAGGCACCGAGTTCGAGCACGCCCTGCCGCCGCACACCGTCGCCGCGCAGCTGCCCGTCAAGCTCGTCGGCGGCACCGCACAGACCCAGCTCGCCGTGTACGCGGTGCAACGGTGGGACCGCATGTGGGGCGGTGAAGCGCTGTGACCGTGCGCCGAGTGCCTTGGGGCACGGATAGCCGTGTCCACGTATACGAAGGCGGTGCCCTGTGCCTCCGTTGATGTCCTGCGACGAGGTCCGCGCGACGATCACCCAGCGGACCATCGACCGGGTCGCGATCATGCGATCCCGGCCGAAGCTCACCCTCTACGACAAGAACTGGGAGAACCCGGTCCCGCTCGTCGGGGAGATTCAGGCGTCGTTCGAGGAGAAGCTGAACGACACCGGCGAGGGCAACCTCACCCTGTTCGGCAACCACGCGACGCGCGAGTGGCTGATCGAGGAACTCGACGACGAAGAAGACGTCCACATCCGCGTCGAGATGCACGGCAAGGAGTGGACCGGCAAGGCGTCGACGATCACCAACCGCGGCGACGAGCGCGGCTTCGAGTTCATCGAGATCAAGTTCCTGCACGAGTACGAGCACGTGAAGAAGATCATCTGCTACTCGAACCCGCTGCTCCCTGCGGAGCTGCAGTACCCGAAGCTGTGGGCGTTCGCGGGCCCGAGCATCTTCGGCATCAAGACGCTGATGTTCCTGAACCTGATGCGCCGATTCGGGCCGCTGTGGGCGCTGCCGGAGAACATCTTCGACCCGGCGTCGTGGGCGGGGAACCTGAACCCGGCGAACTGGCCGATCGTCGTGATGCCGGGCAAGTTCCTGACGGACACCTCGATGTGGTCGGTGCTCTCGACCCGATTCGGAAACCTGCACGACGTCATCGCACCGACCCTTTCGGATGCGGGCCTGCAGGTCGTGGTGAAGCGCTGGTTCCCCGGCATGCCGCAGCCGGCACCGCAGCACTTCATCCTGACGAAGACGACCCTCGTGATCGACGTCGTCGACAAGTCCGGGTACCGCGGCCTGACGGGCACCGTCCTCGACGGGCTCATGCACCTGGTCACGAACATCGCGGACGACCTGATCAACGAGGTCGTCACCGAGCTCACGAACGTCCCGAACCCCGAGGAGTACTCGCTGTCCGGGTTCCTCGGGACGAAGCCGTCGCACCCGTTCGTGACCTGGCGCAACGCGCAGCGCACCGGCCTGACCGGGATCGGCGCCTGGCAGGCGACCGTGCACAAGGCGCTGGCCGGCGCGATCGTGACTGGCGGCCATTCGCCGGACTGGGTGAACGCTGGCCTGAAGCTCATCGCGAACGCGATCCTGGGGTACATCGGCGCCATGTTCGGCAACGCCGGGCTCGCGCTCGGGATCTTCGACTCCCAGATCGAAGACGTTGTGCTGGCGTTCCACCGCGTCCCGAACCCAATCCGACAACACAAGATGGGGATCCGCGGCCCAGGCTACGGCGAGTACTGGGAATCGACTGGCGGCACCGGGTTCAGTCTCAGTGCGCTGCAGGCGATCCGGACCGGCTTCGACCGCACCAAGGCATACCGCAGCTACAAGATCTCCGTCCGAAACGGTGCGCCCTGGTGGGTCGGCCGCCACTTCGACCTCGGGGACCGCACCGCGGTCGAGGTCGGGAAGCGCGGCAGCTACTACATCGACCACGTGTACGCGCTCAAGGTTTCGTGGGACCGCCAGCACGACCCGCGGTTCGACATCTCCATCGGCAACGACGGCGCCGAGGACATGCCAGGCGCGATGCTCGCGCGGCAGGTCGCGCAGGTGAAGAGCATCATTCAGGCGATCGGGGTCTCGTCGTGATCCCAGTATCGGTGGATACTGTCACTCAGTACCCGCGAAATAGAGGAGTTTGTGGTGGTGCGACGACGTAGAGCAGTCGACGGCATCGTCCGGGACCCGGACACCGGGATCGTGATCGCCCGAGAGAACCGTCATCCGGGCGCGGACATGTTCCGATCGGTGCCGATGGGTGAGGGCCTGCCGGGGATGAACCTTCCCGTTGAGGCTGAGCACATCCTCGCAATCCACTTCTTCGACAACCTCGGCTTTCCGTTGGCGCCACCCCATCCGCTGTACGAGCCGATCGACAACCCAGAACAGCGCGCGTCGACAGGCACCGCCGGCGTGTTGTGGGTTCCGATCAAGAAGGGCGCGAGGCGGTCGGCGCCGGGGGAGCACGAGACCGTGATCGTCGCAGATATTTCGGGGTACGACGCGAATCAGATCGCGGCGATGAAGGCGCAGATTCGGCAGCGGGAAATCGCCGACAAGCTGCTCGAGCAGGCCGACCCGCACGTTCGCGAGAACGGGGAGCTCTGATGCCTGTCTCCGACGATCCGTCGTTCGTTCCGGAGTACACGCCTTCGGTCGCGTACAAGATGTCGACGGTCGCGCAGATGCAGAACATCGACCCGCAGGCTCAGGCGCATGCGAAGAACGGCGACCTGCATGGGTGGGGGGAGGCTGTGCGGAACAAACTGATTGCGAACCTGCTCAACGGGTTTACGAACCTCTTCGCCGGGGTCGCCGGCTCACCGGCGGTCATCGACCTGCAGGACAAGACGCAGAAGCTTGAAGGCGTCGTCGGGTACTGCCACACCTATTCGCTCGGCGGCTCATCGAACTCGATCGCTGGCGATATTCGCATTCCGATCGACGCCCAGATCGGCCCGATCGTCGGTGCCACGATCGCGAATGGCGCGATCTACCTGAGTAGCAAGGGCCTCTGGGTTGCGGATGCGCAGCTGTCGGCCGAGGGATATACCGCCCTCGGCTCGACCTACATGAACATCCAGATCCGCGTCTACTCCCCGTCAGGGACGCTCCATGCGCAGCGGATCGCGGAGGCCGACACAACTAGCCGAGAGTCCCTGCTAGTCCATGTGCCGTTCGTGGTTCCGTCCGCGGGCTACTACGTCGAACTGTGGGGCAATGCAGCCTTCGGTCGCGGCAGCCGCGGTGGAAACGTCTGGAACGGCATGTCCGTCGAGAAGCGAAGCACGGAGACGTCATGAGCAAAGAAGCCCCGATCAGGAATATCGACGTCTCGACCATGGGCGATGACGAGATCGTCGCTCACGCACACGAACTCATCGCAGAGGCACGCGTGCCCGACGTCGACCCGGCGCCGCTGATCGCCGCGCTACGCAACGCCGCGGCCCGAGAGCGAGCACTCGAAGACCCGTACTGGCGAGACCTCGTGAACAAGGAAGCTGCCGAGTTTCGCGGCGAAATCTGGGAGGCGCCAGCTGATCCAAACCAACAGGCAGTTGGATCTCCCGACCCCTAGCATGAGTCCACCTAACAGTAGCCGCGTATATCCTGGGAACAACTGCTGCTGGCTGTGGGCCGGGCACACATCATGCAAACACGCTGAGGTGGCCCAACCATGGGATTCCGTTCCTACGCTGGATACACCCAATCCGAGAACGGCTGGCCGATAGTCGATACGGCCGAGATCGTTTCGGTCACCGTGCCTGGCACCACCCAGCAGATCGAACTGCGCCGCGGCGACGTCGCCACCGTGCTGGTCGGCTGGATGATCTGGTACCACCGCAACGTCGAACCCATCGACCGGTTCAAGCCGCGCGATGACTGGGGCTTCTCCTGGGACAACGACGTCCCCAATTCGAACCACCTGTCCGGGACCGCGGTCGACATCAACGCCACCCAGTACCCCTGGACCCGCCTCACCATGCCGGCCGCGCGAGTGGCGAAGGTCCGCGAGGGCCTGCGCCTCTTCGAGGGGTGCATCTTCTGGGGCCGCGACTGGGCCCGCGTCGACGAGATGCACTACCAGATCGGCGTCAACGCGGATCGGCTCAAGGCGTTCGCCGACAAGCTCAACGCCGGCCATCTCGGCATCTACGGACCGCCGACCGGCGGCCCGACCGCACCCCCCGCACCGAAACCGGAGGCACCCGTGTCTGTCTGGGATACCCCGCTACCCAACCAGTTCGGCAGCACCACGAAGGCGTGGGAGATGCTGTCGTGGATCGACGGCCGCTCGGATCGCATCGAGAAGACCGTCAACGCGCACACCGAGATCCTGCGCCAGAACCAGCTGCTGCTCGCCGCGGCCCTCGACCAGCTGGCCGGACTCGGGACCGCGGACGCGCTCCTCGGCAAGGACGTCGCGGGCGGTCCCTTCCAGGGCTTCTCCCAGGGCGGCGGCCGCACCCTCTATGACCTCACCTCCGCGATCGCCGCGAACTCCGATGTGCCACGCACACGAGACACATCACCCGAAGGACCAAAGAGCGCCTAATGCTCACCGGCCTCGCCTTCCTCACCTCCCTGTGGGTGGGCGCGGCCGGTCTCGCTCGATACCTCACCCTCGAAGAAAGGCAAGAGATCATGACCGAATCGTTTGATGTCTCTGTAGAACTCGGCTCGATCGACAGTCGCGCGTTCTGGCTCGATGTCGCCGAGCGCACGGGGAAGACATTCCTCCAGAACGTCGCCCTGTTCTTCACCGTCGGAGCGACCATCACCACGGTGTCCTGGCCGACCCTGTTGCAGGCCGCGGGGCTGGCCGCACTGGTGTCGTTCCTCCTTGCCGTGTCGACCGCCACCGCGATCACGTCGGGCAACTTCCTCGTCGACCTCGCGGACCGGGGCGCGCGAACGTTCGCGGGGACACTCGTCGGCGCCATCCCCGCAACGGGCGGGTTCACCGACGTCGACTGGGGTGCAGCGTTCTCCCTCGCCGCGACCGCCGCGCTGCTGTCGGTGATCACGTCGCTGGTGTCGAAGAACTTCGGCACGGTCGGGTTGCCGACCCTGGTCACCCTCGACCGCTGATGACGATCGACGTCTTCTGCCTGCGCGGGACCGGGGAACCATTCACCCCGGTCCCGTCGGGCGTCATCAGCTCGGTCACCCGGCTGCTCGACCCTCGATTCCGGCCGATCAGCGTGGACTACCCGGCCAGCATCGGCCCCGTCCCGCACCTCCTCGGTGCCTCACTCGACACCTCGGTTCGGGTCGGGGTCACGAACAGCGTTGCCGCGTTGCGCCGCACGCCCAACAAGGCCGGCCTGATCACCTACTCGCTCGGCAGCCTGGTCGCGAACCAGCTCCTCACCGAGATGCGCGCGGGCCAGCACGCGGATCTTGAGATCTCGTTCGTCCTGAACATCGCGAACCCGGGCCGCCGTGAAGGCGAGAGCATCGGGAACGTCGCTGCCGGGTTCGGCATCCACGGGCAGCGCGGCCTCGGCCCGGCGCACATCCCGGTGCTCGAGTTGGCGAACCCGCACGACATGATCACGGCCGCGGCCTGGGACTCACCGGTCCGCGATCTGTCGCCCGTCATCTCGTCGTTCTCGCTCGTCGAAGGCGCACGCCTCGGCACCGTGAACCTGGACCAGCAGCTCGCCGAGCGGAAGTCCCGCGAGAAGTACTGGCAGTTCTGGAATCCCCGGTTCTGGCAGCGGTACGCCGAGGCCGCCGATGACGTGTTCTGGTACTGCGCGCCAGCCCCATATGGACCGCACGTGTCGTACGCCTCTCAGCTATTCCCTGGCACGAGCATGACGTATGCATGGGCGGGCGCGGACCGGCTCAACCGCCGCGACTGGTGATCTGGCCTCCTGGCGCTGCCCCGCTCCGCTAGAGTGACTGTGGATACAGACCAGCGGAGGAGACAGTGTGAGCCGAGCGTACGGATGGGCTGACGACGGAATCGCCATCGTCGACAGCGAAGCCGAGGTGCTCCGCGAGATGGCCGCCGAGCTCCTCGACGGCGGTACTCTCCGCGGTCTCGTGGCTCGACTTTCCGAGCAGGGGATTGCGACCGCCACAGGGAAGACATGGCAGCCGATCACCATCAAGCGGTCCCTGACGAACCCCCGCATCATCGGGAAGCGGCAGAGCGGCGACAAGCTCGTCCGCGCGGAGGCCGCCCCGATCCTCGACGTGCGAACGTACAACCGGCTCATCAAGCTCCTGCAGGCGCCGGAGCGCTCCAGGTTCACCGGCGACCGCACCCGAATCCACCTGCTCGGGGGCGGCATCGCCCGCTGCGGCGTGTGCGGTAGCGCCCTCTACGCGAACACCAGCAGCACCCGCGCCGACAGCTACGCCTGCTCCATCCGAACCGGGGGCTGCGGCCGCATCTCCGTGAAGGCCGAGGACCTCGAGGCCGACACCATCGAGCGGGTCCTCGCCCGCCTGTCCGACGCGAAGTTCCGCCGCAAGCTGACCAAGGAGATCAACGCGCTCGCCACCGGTGAGGACGCGGCGAAGCAGCTGGCCGACCTCGAAGCCCGGTTCACCACGCTGGGTGAGGATTTCGCCGATGGGCTGATCGAGCGGGAGACGATGCGCGCCGGGACCGAGCGCATCCGAGCGAAGAAGGCGACCATCGAGCTCCAGGTGCAGCGCCGCGAGGTCCTCGACGACCTACCCGAACCGACAGTGGCGCAGGTTGTGCAGTGGTGGGAGGAAGCGTCGAAGCGCCGCCAGCGGGACGTCGTGTCGGTGCTCCTGGACCACGTCACCGTGAAGCCGACATCCCGCCGCGGCCACGCCGGCATCGACCCCGACCGCCTACAACACACCTGGAAATAGTGGTGACCGAGTCGAATCCGCCTAAGCCGCCCGTGTACGACCCGGAGGTGTGGCCGCTCGCACCGGGCAACGCACCCGCGAATTACGAAGCCGCGTTCGCGAAGCAGGTGGAGAACTACAAGGTGCCCCTCGATCCCTGGCAGTACGACGTGATCCGTCGAACTATAGGGAGAGCGCAGGATCTCGCCGTTCGGGAGCGACGCGACTGATCTGTCGTGGCCTGCCGGTACAGTGCAATCTGCGCTGTGGACTAGCCTGGGGACAACGGCCGCAACCCTGTGGATAACTTAGCTACAACTGTGGATAAACGAAACGCTGGAAGGGGGAGGTATGCCACTCGTCAAGGACGTCGCGAAGAAGAACGCTGAAGAAGCTCGACGCGCGCACTGGGGGACTCAACTGCCAATCGATCCATTTGCTATCGCTGAGGAAATGGGCATTGACGTGCGGTTCATGTCCCTCGACCCCGGCGTGTCCGGAATGCTCATCAGGGAGAAGGGGAGCGACCCCGAGATCATCCTCGATGAGAACGACTCGCGTGTGCGCCAGAACTTCACCTGCGCACACGAGATCGGCCATTTCGTTGAGCGAGTCAAGCGTGACCCGGAAGGGTCATTCTCATTCACGGATTACCGCGACACGACCGCGTCCCGAGACCTCCACGAGTTCTACGCGGACGAGTTTGCGGGCAACCTGCTGATGCCGGCCGGCGCGGTCAAGCAGCTCCGCGAGCGTGGACTCAGCGTGATCGAGATGGCGAAGCGGTTCGACGTTTCCCTGCCGGCCATGCAGACGCGCCTGAGGCGTCTCGGGCCGACCTAGTGCTTGACGAGAATGCCGCTCGGCCAGACGAGGCTGATGAGGACATCGAGGAATGGCTCAGTCAGAGGCCAGACACTCCACCAAACGACGACTACCAGTGGCCGTTTGACGACGTCGAGTTCGCGGAGCTCGCGAAGGAACCTGCGCGGTTCATGCGCTCGGCCGAAGACGGCAAGACACACATTGAGAAGCTGCAGGCCGCCGAGCTGAAGAAGGCGAAGCAGCAGAACAAGCTCCGGAAGCGCTACTTCAAATGGGCCGGGCTCACAGTCATCGGAAGCTTGGTCGGCAACTTCGGCATCTTCGTCACGTACATCATTTCGCAGTGGGGCAGCGTCTCTGATCCGGTCATGATCGCGTGGATCAGCGCCACTGTGGTGGAAGTCCTTGGCATCGCCTACATCATCGCGAACTACCTTTTCCCACCCGAGAACGGAAAGTCCGAAAAGGGCGAGGCGGACAACAAGTAGCTCGGATGCCTATGCGGCGGGCGGGTACTGCCCGTAGATACCGACGCGGTTGCCGGCTAGGTACTCCTGGTGTTCGTAGTCGGCGCGCGCCGCCACGAGAACGTCGACCGCGCGTTGCCGTTCCACCGCCCCGAGGTGTCGCTTCCACAGCTTCCACCCCACCCACGCAACACCAGCGAGGACCAGCAGTGGCCAGATCTTCGCGACGAGACCGATAGCGGCAAGCCCGCCGAACGTCGTCCAGATCGGGTGCCGCGCCGCGAACGATGGTCGCATTTGGTTCGGCTGGTACATGACATTCTCCTATGGCTAACAGTCGCCCGCCGAAGCGGCGGCCAAGCCGTCCAGCATCACTTTCTGGTCAGCTTCGTTGTACAGATCCCATTCGGGTGACGCCTGCATCTCCTTGGCGAACTCCTCGGCCGCCTTGGCCCGATCTGTTGGACCGACCTCGGTGCCGAGCTCCTCGAAGGACGAGAAGAATTCCGACATGTCTGCGCACATCTTCATGTAGAGGGCGCGGCCAGACTCAGCGACTCGAGTCGACTGGGGATCGGCTGCTTCAGTCGGGGCGCTCTCGGATACGGCCTTCGCGACAGAGGTCTGGATCGCAGTTGCTGAGGCCACCGGAGTCGATGACGAATCGGCGACGCTCGACTCGGATCCACATCCGCTGAGCGCGATTACGCCTGCCGCCGCTGCAACGATGATTGTCTTCTTCATTCGGTATCCATACCAGACACGCCTGGCATGATTGGGCGCCTCCAACTTCAACGGGCCCTCCGATTACTAGATGGGAACTCGGGTGACCCTCGGTCGATCCAGTCCTGCACGGCCGCCTCGGTGAAGTAGTGCGGGGCACCGACTGCCGCTCGGGGGAGCGATTTGAGTGCACCGGTGTTCGCGGCATTCCGCACCCGATTCACGCCGCGCCGAGATACTTCGGCAACATCTTTGGTATTGAGCGGCCTCTGGATGGTCATATCTTCGCTCCAATCGCGGTGTTCTTCAGGCCGGGCGGACCAATCTGGGGTCTCGCCTGTGCCCACACTTTGCCCACAAATGACTCACAAAGGGCCGGAAAGAAGCGGAGTCGTTCGGATAGAAATAGCAGGTCAACGCTGGTTCGGTCGCCTGACCAGTGGTCCGCGGATAGTTCGAGTCCGACTGGGGGCACTGGTCATGGGTAAGCCGAACAGGTGAGCCCCTCCCCGTCGGGCGTAGTGCTATGCCGACCGGCGGATGTCGTCCGTCGCGCTCGTTTGGTGGGGCGCTTCGATGGAGATGGCGATGAACATTCGGCGCATCACGGCTCGCGTCAACGCGCCTACGGCGCGAGTCTGGAGGTCCAAGACTGCGTCGGTCGTCGCCAATGCGAGCACCAGGGGTGTGCCGATCCACACCGGAATCTTCATGCGCCTTCTCCTCAGGACTGCGTGCGCCCGTCAGTGATGGGAGTTCTGGCGGGATTACCAAGGCGGCCCCGCCGACGCAGGGGGCTTTGTCGACGGGGCCTACGCCGTCATCGAGGGATGCCGGCGCGAGCTCACCGTAGATGGCGCAGGTCGTTACTCGCGCGTACAAAACTGGACGGTCCGCCAGGTGCGGCCGATGGGCGGAACGGATGTTCGACACGAAAGTCACTCCGGTCCGATCGCGCTCGACCACGTTGGCCTCCTCGGCGTCCTAGTCGGTTTCACCCATGTCGGATGAGGTGTCGGTGGCGCGACCGAGAAAACCTGAATTCGTCGATCGGTCGAATTGAGGAGAGAAACGGCATGGATGGTTCTGGCACCGTTGATCTGACCGCAGCGCTGACCGGGATCGGTGTCCCGGACCGGGTCGAGACACCGCTCGGCACCTTCGAGTTCTTCGACGGCGTACCTCTACCCGAGTCGACCCGCACGTTGTACGACGGCTTGGACTTCGTCCGAGGCATCGACGCGTTTCTCAACGCCGTACCCGGAGCGTCCCTGGTGGCGATGAGGCGCGGATTCCGCAGCATCGGGGTCGATGGCCTCAACGTCCTCGGCATCACCGATCCCCGAGCGAACTCGGGAAGCTACTTCCTGACCCCCAACACCGAGACCGCGTACGGGACGATGTTCATCGACCTCAACGACGGGCCGGTGGTCATCGAACCGCCGACGAACTCCCTGTGCGTCGTCGACGACTTCTGGTTCCGGTACGTCGCGGATATGGGCATCGCCGGGCCCGACAAGGGCCAGGGTGGGAAGTACCTGTTCCTTCCGCCCGGCTACGACGGCGATGTGCCCGATGACGGCTACTACGTCTATCGGACTCCCACCTTCACCAACTGGGTGGTGTTTCGGGCACTCGGCGGTGTGGATGCGGTCAAGCAGACCCGCGTCTACCGGCTCTCCGAGGCGGCCAATCCGCCGGAGATGACTTTCGTCAACATTGCGGATGAGACGTTCAACACCATCCACTCCAACGACATCTCCTTCTTCGGTGAGGTCAACGAGCTGATCCAGGAGGAGCCACCCGGCTCACTCGACCCCGAGCGAGCGGGTCAGCTCGCCGCGATCGGCATCGAGCGCGGACGTCCGTTCGCACCGGACGAGCGTCTGACGGCAATCCTCGATGCGGCGGCGAAAACGGGCGCAGGTATGAGCCGCGCGCTCGTCTACTTCCCCCGCGGCGCGGAGAGTTTCGTATTCGACGGAGCATCCTGGAAAGAGGGATTCGTAGGGGGCAGCTACGAGTTCCTCCGCGGGCAGGCCCGGTTGCTCGACGCCCGAACCCAGTTCCACTACTTCGCTACCGTCATCACGCCGGCGATGGCCCATGCCCAGGTGGGTGCCGGCTCCGCCTATGCCTACACGGCCGAGGACTCGCAGGGACGCCTGCTCGACGGCGCCAAGACCTACCGGCTCGTACTCCCTCCGAATCCGCCGGCGAAGAACTTCTGGTCGGTCGATGTGTACGACACCCAGACCCGGTCGCTGCTACAGACGGACAACCCTTACCCGAGCCTGATGAGCCTCAGCGGCACCGTCCAGGAGGAGCGGGACGGGTCGATCGTGCTGTGGTTCGGGCCGAATGCGCCGGAAGGCAGGGAATCGAACTGGATACAGACCGTCGCCCATAAGAGCTGGTTCCCACTACTCCGCCTCTACGGCCCGCTCCAGCCATGGTTCGACAAGGCCTGGCAACCCGGCGAGATCGAAGAAGCAGGCTGAGGCATCGCCCGTCAGGAGCCCGGCGGAGTCTCGCCGTGGTAGGCCTGGTGGCGGTGCACGAACTTGGCGCGGTGCCCGCGGAGGAGCTGCGCATCGGCCACGTCCTTGCCCTGCTCCTGCTGTTCGGCCTGACGTTGCTCTTGCGCCAGGGCGATCCGGGCCGGGTTGGTTTGTTCGCGCAGATCGCGGGCCCGCATGGCAGCGGACTCGTCATGCAGTAGATATGCGGCGGCCCGGTCGCAACAAATGAGCATTCGCTCGTACCCCAGTCTCACCGTCGCGCCTTCGTTGAGCCTTGTCGCGCCGATGTCCTCGATCAGCTGAAACGGTAGACGCGCGAACCGGTAGTTGAATCGGGCCACCGCCATGGGTATCCCGAGCACCGTTCGATCGTATCGACGCCGTCCTGGGCAGGCTGTGGAGAACCGCTGTGGAAAATCAGCGCATGGCGGGCAGGCCGTATCTCTTGAGCGCGGCTGCGGCCAGGCCGGTCGCGAGGGCGACTACCGCCACTGCGCGAATTGCGGCCGACCTGATGTGGGGTGTTACTTGCGATGCCATTGGCGACGGTTCTCCCTGGTTGGCGAGCCACCTGGATGAGGCGGCGGAGGCAACCGTATTCCACGTCACACACGTTGACCACCAATAGAACGCTTGGTATCCACCGAGGTGAAACGTGTTCTCCCGCTACATGAGTTGGCACAAAAGGTCCCGCGTGCGGGGGTGGCGTGCTCGACTCGCCGCGTCGCTGTGAGGGCGAGCGGCAGTGGGCGACCAGATCAGGATTCGTCGATGCCGGCGAAGGCGGCGGTGGACTGGCGCAGCAGATCGGTGACCCGTCGGTCCGAGTATCCGGTGGGCGTGATCACGACGCCCCTGCGCGGACACCACACCACGCCCGCGTCGATGCGGGTCGCCGACTCGGCGAGGCCGGCCTCCCACTGTCCGAGCACGACCGCGTCGGGTTCCGCCGACACATCCCAGTCGAGGATCCAGGGCTTGAGGGCAGCCCACTGGTAGGCGGGGTCAGCGATTCTTGCGCGCACGGCGGCCATTGTGGCGACGCGTGAACGAGCTGGCAAGTGCCGCAGTACAGGGCGATGCTCGGCTGACTTTCACGGGTTCGACGTGTCCGGAAGAAATCCGCCGGGCGGCCGGGTCACGAGTCGACGGCGGCCTTCAGGTCCTCGAACGATTCGCGCAGCAACTCGACGTAGCGGCGGTCATCGCGCAGTTGCTGCGGGTCCGCGGTGATGTTGATCGCCAGGGAATCGCCGATCGAGCTCACCGAGTGCACCACGCCGCCGAGGCCGACCAGCGGGGCGACCCCGAAGTTGGCGGCGACGGTGGATCCACAGAGCACCATGTCGGCTGGGCCCTTGGGCACGTTGGTGACCAAGGTGTTGGCGAGCCGGATGGTCGACGACTGCCGGGCGGGGAGCGCGCCGAGGACGCGGAGACCGTTCCGCACCACGAATCCCGGGATCGAATTGGCGAGCGCGTCGAACTGGGTCTCGCCGGGGCCGGTCTTGCGCACCGTGTCCATCAGCACCGAGCGATGGATCGCCCGAGCGCGCTCGACGAGGTCGGGGAGGTCTGTGTGTAGGTCAACGGAGAGGGTGACGAACCGGTTTCGGGAGGTCGCCTCGGCGGTGTCGCGGGTCGAGTGCGGGACCCCGGCAGCCAGCGATCCGTCCGGCGCGGTGCCGACCTCGCACAGATATCTGTGCATGGTCGAGCCGACGATCGTGAGCATCAGGTCGTTGACGGTCACGCCGCCGATCGCGCTCCGCATGGCGCGCAGCTCGGGGACAGAGAAAAACACGGCGTCGAAGACGCGCTCCTGGCCCAGGGGTTGATTCAGCACGGTGCGCGGGCGCAGCGCGGCTGGGCCCTCGTACATCCCCTGCGCCCGCTCCGCCCGCATCAGTCGCTGGACCCGTCGCGCCCGGGGTATGACGCCTGCGAGCAGGTAGAGATTCCGGGGCAGGGAAGAAAGCGCGGCGGCGGCCATCGAGTACTGGGAAGGAATCGCGGCCACGGTGGCAGGGCGCTCATCGGTCGGCAGGTTCTCGGTGAACAACTGTCGGGAGATCCGGGCGCCGAGCCCGCCGTCCGCCATCGAATGGTGCATCTTGATGGCCACCACGGTGGCGTCGCCTGGGATCTCGGCGACCCCGGCGACCCCGGTGACGACGTGGATCTCCCACAGGGGCCGCGACGGGTTCAGTGGCCGCCGCTGGATGTCCGCGAGCAGGGTCCGCAGTTCCTCCCAGTCGCGCCCGTCGTGGAAGACGACGTGATCCTCGGCCGCAAATGCGGGATCCTCGGCCCAGTACGGGTGGTCGAGGTCGAAGGGAACTCTGATCATGCGCTGGCGCAGGATGCCGATCCGGCCGGCCCGTTCCGTGATCCACCGCAGCAGCTCGTCCCTGCTCGGTCGGGGGCGCTCACCCGAGTCGAAGGCGTATGTCGAGACGGTGGTCTGATTCGCCGACGCTGTCTCGACGTACGCGAACACCGCGTCCCGCGGATCGACCTGCATGGTGCCTCCCCCTTCGGACCGAAACGTCCTCCCGGGCGATGAACGTACCGCCCAGATCGGTCGGCCTCCGATATCGGTCTCTTCGGCGACGGGGGTGCCTAGCACCCCGATGGCCCGATCCGGGCAAAGCGGGCCAGGCGGATTCGGTGACGTCGGTCACTGTGATTCTGTGGCCGCTCGATGTTCGGATCCGGGCCGGATCTGTCCCTGGTTGACGCAAAACCGGCCGGTTTGTTATCTCGTCGTTACTCAAACCGTCTCGAGTGGGTTTCTGTGCCTGACCACCTATTTTTGCTCGTCCGCCTGTCGGCGTCGACGACTTGCCGCAGGTGGGACGGTGCGTCGCGTCCCGCGGATCGGGTGACCGTCGCGGTGCGGCAACCGCGGTTTGCCGGATCAAGATCGTATTTAGATAAAGATTCGATCACGTTGGACGTATCGATATCGTTTCGTTACCTTCGTTGTGGGGGTCCGAGGTTGCACGGCCCAAAAGGTGCGACGAAGAAGCCAACGAAGATGAGGTAAAGACTGTGGGAACTCTCCGCAGGACGTTCAATCGTTCCAGCTCGATCACCACCGCGCGCCGCCTCAAGGGCGCCACGGTCGCCGTCGCGACCGGCGCGATCCTGGTCGGCGGCATGCAGCTCGGATCCGCCACCGCGACCGCTGCGCCGATCGATCACCAGGCCTTCGCCGCCGTGCCCTTCCAGCTTCCGCAGGAGCTGCTGCCGCAGGGAGCCCCCGCCGCACCGGCCCCGCTGCCCGAGATCACCGGCGCGCAGCAGTGGGTCAACGACCAGCTCCGCGCGCTCAACCCCGGCGGGTCTGTCGCACCGCTCAAGGCGCGCACCGTTCAGCCCGTCAACGGCCACATGACCTCCGGCTACGGCGCTCGCTGGGGCTCGCATCACGGCGGAATCGACATCGGCGCGAACCTCGGTACCCCGATCCTGTCCGCGGCCAACGGCGAGATCATCTCCGCGGGCCCGGCCTCCGGCTTCGGGCTGTGGGTCCGCGTGCGTCACGACGACGGCACCGTCACCGTCTACGGACACGTCAACGAGTACACCGTCAACGTCGGCCAGCGCGTCGAGGCCGGTCAGCAGATCGCGACCGTCGGCAACCGCGGCCAGTCCACCGGGCCGCACCTGCACTTCGAGGTGTGGGACGCGAACGGTGTCCAGCAGGACCCGAGCGAGTGGCTGGCGGCCAACGGTGTCGCGGTGACCTGGGGCAGCGCCGCGGCAGGCTAGGCGCCCACGAGGCTGAGGACCACCACGCGCGGGGCGTGAGCACGCTGTCGGAAGACAGCGATGCTCACGCCCCCGCGCGTTCGGCGTCTCAGATGCCGACGGCCGTCTCGAGTGCTTGCAGCTCGGCGTCGAGGTGGCCGAGGATCGCCTCGAGGTCCGGCAATGCCCGCCTGCAGCCCGTCAGTCCGAACGCGATCGCGTCGTCGGAGCTGGTGCAGGTGATGTTCAGGGCCTGTCCATCCTGCGGGAACGCGATCGGATACAGCCCGTCGAGACGGGCCCCGTTCCAGTACAACGGTGTGCGGGGGCCGGGAACGTTGGAAATCACGATGTTGAACGGCGGCCGGACTGCCCCGCTGCTGCCCGCGACCACGTGCAGCGCCGCCGGCACCATGCCGATCGCGCTCATCGCGAGGATCTGCGACGGACGCTTGCCGGTCAGCGATTCCTTGCCCTCGAGCATCGACGCTCGCACGGTCTCGAGCCGCTGCGCCGGGTCGGCGGAGTGGGTCGCGAGGTTGCACATCAGCACGCCGAACGAGTTGCCCGCCTGGCTTTCGTCGGGGCCGCCGCGCAGCGACACCGGCACGGCGGCGACCAGCGGGAGCTCGGGCAGGGCCTCCTGAGACTGCAGATACGTGCGCAAGCCGCCGGAGCACATCGCGAGCACCACGTCGTTGACGGTGGTGTCGGACGCCTTGGCGATCAGGCGGAGTCGCTCGATCGGCCAGGACCGCGCGGCGTAGCGCCGTGCCCCGGCGATCGGCACGTTGAGGATCGTGTTCGGGGCCACGAAGGACAGTGAGCCGCCCTGTTCGCGGAGTGCGCGGACCACGGTGCCCGCCAGCGCCGAGCCGAGCCCGGCCGCCTCTCCCAGCAAGGTCGCGGCCCCGCGGACCGCGGCGGCGGGCAGCCCGAGGACGCCGCCACTGTCGCCGGTCTCGGCGGCCGGGTCCTCCGAGGCGGGGCGCTCCGGCTCCGGGGCCGCCGCCATGTCCCAGACTGCGGGCATCGCCCGGTCCGTCGGGTCCTCGCTCAGCGACCGTGCCAACAGCCGCATCGCCGAGACCCCGTCGGCGAACGCGTGGTGAAACTTCGTGTACACCGCGAATCGGCCATCGCTCAGGCCCTCGATCAGGTGCATCTCCCACAGCGGACGGTGGCGATCCAGGGGCGCCGCGTGCAGCTGTGAGCACAGGTCGAGCAGTTCGCGCATGCCACCTGGTTGCGGCAGGGCATCGTGGCGCACGTGATAGCCGAGGTCGAACCCGTCGTCCTCCTCCCAGCCCCACTGCCCGAGCGAGGACCACGACCGCGTCGGTCGCTGTCGGAATCGTTGTGCAGCAGTGTCATTCGCAAGAGCGGCATCGAACGCCGCGCGGACGTCGGAGGCGGTAGAGCCCTCCGGCGGCTCGAACAGCTGCAGACCGCCGACGTGCATGGGGTGTTCGCGCGATTCTGCCATCAGCCACATCGAGTCGGCGGGAGACATAGACAGCGGCATGGGCGGCCCTCCTGGATTCTCGACCGCTGCCCCGGTCGGGTTGTGGATTCTGTCGAACTTGTTGTACCCGTTCGTGTATCGCTCCGCTACTTGTCACTTGTCCAGTCACGGGGAGGACGGTCGAGGTGGTCGCTCGTCCATGTCGGGGCCGGGACCTGGAACAATCGAGCGGTGCCGGTCCCCGAAGAAGTCCTGTCCCGACTGCGTCGGTTCCCCGACGTGGAGGCGCCGAACCTGTTCGCCGTCGACGGCGCGGATCGGCTGATCCTCGACGAGGCGGGCCCGTCCCTGCAGGGCGCGGCGACCGCGTCGGTCGCGGTGATCGGCGACCACTACGGCGCCCTCACCCTCGGGGCGATCGCGGGCTTCGGCGTCACCGACGTCCGAGTTCACCAGGACCCGCTCACCGGCGAACTCGCGCTGTCGCACAACGCCGCGCGCGCCGGACTGGGCGAGGCCTACCGATCCTGCGGACTGGACGAGTCGCTGCTCTCGGGAGCGCGAGTGGTGCTGGTCCAGCTGCCGCGCTCCCTGGCCGCCCTCGCCGAGATCGCCGAGGTCGTCGCCCGGCACGCCGACCCGGAGGTGGTGATCTACGCGGGCGGCCGCGACAAGCACATCACCCCCGCGATGAACGAGGTGCTCGCCCGCAGCTTCGGTGACGTGCACGCCACCCGTGGCAGGCAGAAGTCCCGGGTGCTCGTCGCCCGCGGCCCCCTCGAGCCGCCCGCCGAGCCGACCTACCCGCTGCGCGAGCACCTGGCCGAGCTCGACATGGAGGTGGTCGCGCACGGGGCCGCCTTCGCGGGCACCAAGCTCGACATCGGAACCCGGTTCCTGCTCGACTACCTGCCCCGGATGAACCCGGATGCGCGCTCGGCGGTCGACCTCGGTTGCGGCACAGGGATTCTCGCCGTGGCGTTGGCGCGTTCCCGCGCCGACCTGCGGGTGATCGCGACCGATCAGTCCGCCGCGGCGGTCGCGTCGACGGCGGCGACCGCGCGCGCGAACGGGGTCGGCGAGCGGGTGACCGCGCTGCGGGACGACGTCATGTCCACCCTCGGCGATGCCACCGCCGACCTGATCCTCTGCAATCCGCCGTTTCACGTGGGCGCGGCCGTCCACACCGGGGCGGCACTGTCGATGTTCCGCGGCGCAGGCCGGGTGTTGCGCGAGGGGGGTGAGCTGTGGACCGTCTACAACTCACACCTGGGGTATCGCGGTGCGCTCAGGAAGTCGGTCGGCCCCACCGAACTGATCGGACGGAACCCGAAGTTCACCGTCGCCCGGTCGGTCAGAGGGGTGTGACGGCTCGGCTCGCTACTTGACGGGCCCGCCGCCGATCGGGTCGCCGTCGAACTGGTCGCGGTTGATGCCGAGGTCCTCGATGATGATGCCGTCGACCATCTCGGCCTGAACGGACTCGGGATCGCCCGGCTGCGGACCGTCGTCGTCGAGCGGGGTGTCGGGCTCTTCCTCGGCGAGTCGCTCGTCGAGGGTCTCGCCCGCGGCGGCCTCGGCCGCCGTGGTACCGAAGCGATCGGCCTCGCTCCAGTGATCGGGGGCGTCCACGACATCGTCACCGTCGTCGTTGCGAACCTCGTCCGAGTCGAGCGACTCGCTGGCGTTGAGGGTCTGGCCGGGACCGTCCTCGGTGCTCATGTGTCAATGATGCCACCGTTCGGTGCATTGTCGTGCCAGGTGAACCTCGTTTTCGTGCGAGGCGGGCGCGATCTCGGCCCGGTAGAGTCCCCACTATTCCGGCTGACGACTCGTTTGCTTCGAAGCGCTGGGAACTTACGGACACATGTGAGACGTTTTACCAACAGAACGGGATATCCCGTCGCGGTCGGGCCACAGCGGCACGGCAGGATCCCCAGGGATCCACCTATAGAAGGGACACGCACGGTGCGCACCACCAGCAACCCGGTGTTCCGCAACCTCCCCAAGCAGGAGGGCAGCGGATACGCCTCGTTCGGTTCTGCCGCGGCAGGCGCGGGGCAGATGACACAGCAGTTCGGTCAGCCCCAGTACACGCAGGCTGAGCCGTACACGACAGGTCCTGCCCAGCGGGCCATGACCATCGACGACGTCGTCACCAAGACGGGCATCACGCTCGGCGTGCTGACGGTCTCGGCGATCATCTCGTACGTTCTCGTCAACTCGAACGTCGACCTCGCGACGCCGTTCGTGATCGGCGGCGGACTCATCGGGCTGGTCCTGGTCCTGGTAGCCACCTTCGGCCGCAAGATGGACAACCCGGCGATCGTGCTGGCCTACGCAGCGGCTGAGGGCGTCTTCCTCGGCGCGCTGTCGTTCATGTTCACCGACATCACGTTCGGCGGCACCGGCGGCTCCACCCTCATCGCCCAGGCGGTGCTCGGCACCTTCGGTGTGTTCTTCGGCATGCTCGTGGTCTACAAGACCGGCGCCATCCGCGTCACCCCGCGGCTGACCCGGATGATCATCGGCGCACTGATCGGTGTCGTGGTGCTGTCGCTCGGCAACCTGATCGCCAGCTTCTTCACCCCGGGTGGCCTCGGCCTCCGCGACGGCGGCGGACTCGCGATCATCTTCAGCCTCGTCTGCATCGGTATCGCCGCGTTCAGCTTCCTGCTGGACTTCGATGCCGCCGACCAGTTGATCCGCGCCCAGGCGCCGGAGAAGGCGGCCTGGGGCGTCGCGTTCGGTCTCACCGTCACCCTGGTGTGGCTGTACGTCGAGATCCTCCGACTGCTGAGCTACTTCAACAGCGACTAGTCACCGCACGCCTGACCAGAACGGGCGGTTACCGGGTTGGCCTCACGGCCGTTGTCCCGGTAACCGCCCGTTCGCGGTGGTGCAGAAGGACTAGCTCAGGCGCTCGAGCACCATCGCCATGCCCTGGCCGCCGCCGACGCACATGGTCTCGACGCCGAAGGTCTTGTCCTGCTCACGCAGGTTGTTGAGCAGGGTGTTGGTGATGCGGGCGCCGGTCATGCCGAACGGGTGGCCGAGGGCAATCGCGCCACCGGAGATGTTGATCTTGTCCTCGTCGAGGTTGAGCGCGCGGGCGGAGCCGAGGACCTGCACCGCGAACGCCTCGTTGATCTCGTACAGGTCGATGTCCGAGGTGGTCATCTTCGCGTAGCCGAGGGCCTTCTTGACGGCCTCGATCGGGCCGAGGCCCATGATCTCGGGGGACAGGCCGCTCGCGGCGGTGGCGACGACGCGCGCTAGCGGGGTCAGGCCGAGGGCCTTCGCCTTGGTGTCGCTCATGATGACGAGCGCGGCCGCGCCGTCGTTGAGCGGGCAGGCGTTACCGGCGGTGACGGTGCCGTCGGGACGGAAGACCGGCTTGAGCTGGCTGATCTTGTCGTAGCTGGTGCCGGCGCGCGGGCCGTCGTCCGTGGACACGACGGTGCCGTCGGCGAGGGTGACCGGGGTGATCTCGTTGGCGAAGAAGCCGCGGTTGATGGCCTCCTCCGCGCGGTTCTGGCTGCGGACGCCCCAGCGGTCCTGGTCCTCGCGGCTGATGCCGGTCAGCGAGGCGACGTTCTCCGCGGTCTGGCCCATCGAGATGTAGATGTCGGGGGTCAGGCCGTCCTCGCGGGGGTCCTTCCACGCGATGCCGCCCTGGGTGGCCAGCTCGGTGCGGGCCTGCGCGTCGGCGTACAGGGCGTTCTTCGTGTTCGGCCAGCCGTCGGCGGTGCCGCTGGGGAAGGACGAGACGGACTCGACGCCCGCCGAGATGAAGACGTCGCCCTCGCCCGCGCGGATGGCGTGCATCGCCATCCGGGTGGTCTGCAGCGAGGAGGAGCAGTAGCGGTTGACGGTGACACCGGGCAGGAAGTCGTAGCCGATCGCGGTGGCGACGACCTTGGCGATGTTGTAGCCGGACTGTCCGCCCGGCTGGCCACAACCCATCATCAGGTCGTCGATCTCGGTGGGGTCGAGCTCCGGGATCTTCGCGAGGGCCGCGGCGACCATCTGGGCGGCCAGATCGTCCGGACGGATGTCCTTGAGGGAACCCTTTCCGGCGCGGCCGATGGGCGAGCGCACGGCGGAGACAATGACTGCCTCAGGCATGGAGAACTCCTTGTGATTTCGGTGCGTCGTGGTCGACGCGTGATTGACGATTTGTCTCAGACGTTACGTGGCGCTCGCGGCGCGCTGACGGCGCCGTCGGTCATCGACGATCTTGAGCACTCCCGAGGTCGGCTCCGGGGCCACCTGATCGGTCCCCGGCTCGCCCCTGCTGGCCCGGCGCTCGGTGTCCCGGCGCCACAGGAACCGGTTCGCGGCCTCGGTGATCCGGGCGACGATCCGGCGCGACTCGGCGGCCTCGGAGACCTCTGGCAGATCGGGCAGCGGACCGCCCTCCCATTCCCCGAGCGCGGTGGCGAGGACGGGCAGCAACTGGTGCGCCGCGAGCTCGTACCCGGCGGCCGAGGGATGGAAGTGGTCGGCGGAGAACATGGTGTCAGGGGCGGCCAGGAACTCCGGCGCGAGCAGGTCTGCGAGGGCGACGGGATGGCCGCCCGCCCGCAGCACCGCCGCCGCCTGTGCGCGGGCCAGCCGGTGGCCCCACTCGCGCACCACCGACCGCAGCGGCTGCGGGATCGCCGTGACCACCCCCAGGTCCGGACAGGTGCCGACGACAACCACCGCGCCTGCCTGACGGAGCCGCGCCACCGCGTCGCCGAGCCGGCGGGCGGACGAGTGGATCGAGTTCTTGGCCGTGACGTCGTTGGCGCCCACCAGGATCACCGCCGCGTCCGGCGGCGGGCCCGCGATGAACATGGCATCGACCTGACCCTTGAGTCCCTTCGAGGTGGCGCCACCGATCGCCTTGGTGGACAGCCAGATCCGCTTGCCCGTCTCCTCGGCGAGGCCGCGCGCGATCAGCACCCCCGGCACCTCGTCGGGCACCGCGCAGCCGACCCCGGCCGCGGTCGAGTCGCCGAAGATCATCAGGTGGATGTCGAACTCCGCGCCCAGCCGCCAGCGCTCGGGGGCCCCGCACCCGGCGGTGTAGATGCCGTCGGCCTCGGGTGGTTTGGCGACGTTGCGGCCGATCACGCCGCGCGCGGCGGTGGCCTGGCCCATCAGGTAGTTGTAGAGCGCCCACGAAGCGGTGCCTGCCGAGGACCCCGCGACGACCGCGGCCGCGCTTGCTTTCGCGGCCGTTTTCCATCCGCTGGTGGGCACCGGATCCACCCTCCGCTCGTCGCGAGTGCTACCGGCCACAAATCTAGTGCGAAAGCCCGCGCGGCGTTGGGTCTGTGCCGGGGGACCCGACATCAAGATCGGAGCGGGCGGAGCGACCCTCGAGAAGGGACCTGGTGTTGCCCCCGTCGCGCGCTCTGGGACCATGTAGGCATGCGCATCGCGGATCATGTCGTCGACCTCATCGGAAATACTCCGCTGGTCAAGCTGAACTCGGTGGTCGAGCCCGGCTCGGGACTGGTGGCCGCCAAGATCGAGTACCTCAACCCGGGCGGCAGCTCCAAGGACCGGATCGCGGTCAAGATGATCGACGCCGCCGAGGCGTCGGGCGAGCTGAAGCCGGGCGGGACCATCGTCGAGCCGACGTCGGGCAACACCGGCATCGGGCTGGCGCTCGTCGCGCAGCAGCGCGGCTACAAGTGCGTCTTCGTCTGCCCGGACAAGGTCAGCGAGGACAAGCGCAACGTCCTCAAGGCGTACGGCGCCGAGGTCGTGGTGTGCCCGACCGCGGTGGCACCGGAGCACCCGGACAGCTACTACAACGTCTCCGACCGGCTGGCGCGGGAGCTGCCCGGCGGCTGGAAGCCCAACCAGTACTCCAACCCGGGCGGCCCGGCGAGCCACTACGAGACCACGGGTCCCGAGATCTGGCGGGACACCGAGGGCAAGATCACGCACTTCGTTGCGGGCGTCGGCACCGGCGGCACGATCACCGGCACCGGCCGCTACCTCAAGGAGGTCTCCGGCGGCAAGGTCAAGGTCATCGGCGCGGACCCGGAGGGCTCGGTCTACTCGGGCGGCACCGGTCGGCCGTACCTGGTCGAGGGCGTCGGCGAGGACTTCTGGCCCACCGCCTACGACCCCTCGATCCCCGACGAGATCATCGCGGTCTCCGATGCGGACTCGTTCGACATGACGCGGCGCCTGGCCCGCGAGGAGGGCCTGCTGGTCGGCGGCTCCTGCGGCATGGCCGTGGTGGCCGCGCTTCGGGTCGCCGAGCGTGAGCCCGACGCGGTGATCGTGGTGCTGCTGCCCGACGGCGGCCGCGGCTACCTGTCGAAGATCTTCAATGACAAGTGGATGGCCTCGTACGGCTTCCTGCGCACCCCGCTGGACGGCAAGGTCCACGAGCCGACCGTCGGCGACGTGCTGCGGGGCAAGTCGGGCGAGCTCCCCGATCTGGTGCACACGCACCCGTCGGAGACGCTGCGCGACGCGATCGAGATCCTGCGCGAGTACGGCGTCTCGCAGATGCCGGTCGTCGGCGCCGAGCCGCCGGTGATGGCGGGCGAGGTCGCGGGCAGCGTCACCGAGCGGGACCTGCTCTCTGCGGTGTTCGAGGGTCGGGCGCAGCTCGCCGATCCGGTCGCCAAGCACATGAGCCCGCCGTTCCCGCTGATCGGCTCGGGCGAGCCGGTGAGCGCCGCGACCAAGGCACTCGGAGACTCGGACGCGCTGATGGTGGTCGACGACGGCAAGCCCGTCGGCGTCATCACCCGGCACGACCTGCTCGGATTCCTCAGCGCCGGGGGATAGCTCGAGCCGGGCGGCCCCCCGCCCGCTGCCGTTAGGATCCACGCATGGGGGAGATGAGATTTCGGGTGGGGCTGGTCGCCGCGGCGGTCACGGTGCTGGTGTCCGGATGTTCGACGGTGACCAGCGGAACACCGGTCGCGGAGTCGGAGGGTTCGGACGGCGGTGCGGCGGTGGCGCTGTCCGCGGGCGAGGCGCCGGACTGCGCCACGATGGCCGGGGCATTGGGCGGCCTGGTGGCAGGCATGCCGCTGGCGAACCAGACCACGCTGCCTGGCTCCACCGACCCACTCTGCCTGTGGTCGGAGGGGGACTTCACCGGGGCCCAGCGCAATCTCTTCGTCAGCGTCAAGGCCAACGGTTTCACCGAGGCGATGCTCGAGGCCTCAAGGGGGAAGACGAGCCTGGGCGTGGTCGACGAGCCGCGCGCCGACGCGCTCGGTGGGCTCGTGATCAAGGTCAACGACACCGTGTACACGCTGACGATGGCCGGTCGCAGTGTCGATGCAGGCAGTCACGGCAGCCGGGGGTACACGGAATCGGAGTACATCGACGCGCTGGTGTCGGTTGCCCGATTACTGACCGAATAGCGGCTCGCTAGGCTTACCGGCATGAGCGAGCACAGCAACGCAGAGCAGGGGTTCTCCACCAGGGCCGTTCACGCCGGGTACGAGCCGGATCCGCTGACCGGCGCGGTGAACGTGCCGATCTACGCCAGCTCGACCTTCGCCCAGGACGGCGTCGGCGGCATGCGGAGCGGGTTCGAGTACGCGCGCACCGGGAATCCGACCCGGCGTCCGCTCGAGGCCAACCTCGCCGCCCTCGAGTCGGGCACCTATGGTCGCGCGTTCGCGTCCGGCATGGCGGCCACGGACTGCCTGCTGCGCTCGGTCCTGCGTCCAGGCGATCACCTGGTGATCCCGAACGACGCCTACGGCGGCACCTTCCGGCTGATCGACAAGGTGTTCACCCAGTGGGGCATCGAGCACACCCCCGCCGCGGTGTCCGATGTGGACGCGGTCCGGGCCGCTATCCGCCCGAACACCAAGCTGGTGTGGGTGGAGACCCCGACCAACCCGCTGCTCAACATCGGCGACATCGAGGCACTGGCCGGGGTCGCGCACGAGGCCGGGGCAAAGCTTGTGGTGGACAACACCTTCGCGTCGCCGTACCTGCAGCAGCCGCTCGGCCTCGGCGCCGACATCGCGCTGCACTCGACCACCAAGTACATCGGCGGGCACTCCGACGTCGTCGGCGGCGCCCTCGTCACCGACGACGAGGAACTCGACACCGCCTTCGCATTCCTGCAGAACGGCGCGGGCGCGGTGCCCGGTCCCTTCGACGCGTACCTGACCATGCGCGGCATCAAGACCCTCGCGCTGCGGATGGAGCGGCACAGCGAGAACGCCGAGAAGATCGTCGACCTGCTCACCGGCCACGCCGCGGTCTCGCAGGTGATCTACCCCGGGCTCGAGTCGCACCCGGGTCACCAGGTCGCGGCCAAGCAGATGCGTCGCTTCGGCGGCATGATCTCGGTGCGCCTCAAGGGCGGCAAGCAGGCCGCGCTCGACTTCTGCTCGCGGACCGAGATCTTCACGCTCGCAGAGTCCCTCGGCGGCGTCGAGTCGCTGATCGAGCACCCCGGCGCCATGACCCACGCGTCGACCGCGGGCTCCGCGCTCGAGGTGCCGGACGACCTGGTCCGGCTCTCGGTCGGCATCGAGGACGCCGCGGACCTCATCGCCGATGTGGAGCAGGCACTGAAGTAGGCAGCTCCGCTGCCCGTGCGCGGTTGACGAGTCCTGAGGCTCGTCAAC
>NZ_JBSGTR010000012.1:0-103972 GCF_053607505.1 Rhodococcus sp. NPDC055112 | reverse complement strand
GGTCGCCGCCGATGCGAGACCCATGGCCGGCCATCTGCCAGATCGGTTCGCCGGACTTCGGCCCGAGATGCGGATGGCCAGCCCGATTCCAGAACTCGGTTCTTCCGAATCTTCCTCGGCTGCAGGTGGTGTCGCAACACTGGCGCCCCCGGCTCCAGTGCCTCCCATCGAACAGCCGGCACAGTCGGTGGCCCCGCCGCGGGCGTGGGCGCACCTCGAGCACATCGATGGCGCGCCACACGCCGAGCGCACGGAACATCCTGTGGAAACCCCGTGGCACGAGCCGCCGGCCCCCGCTGTCGAACCGGAGTCCCATACCCCGCAACCGTTGCACGACAACGGCGGTGGCGCTCGCCCAAGCCTGCCGCGCCGTCGTCGGCAGGCCAGTCTGGCACCGGAGCTGGCGCACGATACTCAGCTCGAGGTGGAAGCGCAGCAGCCGCAACAATCGGCGGAGCAAGCGCGAGATCTGATGTCCGCCATCGCGTACGGTACCCAGCAGGCTCGGCATTCGGAACCCCCGATCGGGCATGCCACCAGGGACGAAATGGAAGGTGAAGGAAGGTGAAGGTGACGACTTCTAACTCAGGTGATCTGAACTGGCTTCTCGACGATCTGGTCAATCGTCTCGCCGGGGTGCGCTACGCAGTCGTGCTTTCCACCGATGGGCTGCTGCTGGGTCGATCCACCTCCATGAGTCGTGAGGACGCCGAGCACTTCGGCGCCATGTCCGCCACCCTGTACGGGCTCGCACGCAGCGCGGGACATCGATTTCAAGGCGGCGCCGTTCGCCAGGCCGTCATCGAACTCGAGAAGGCGGTGCTGTTCGTGACGGCGGCCGGAAGCAACGCATGTATTGCATTGCAGGCCGCCGACACCGCGAATCTGGGCATGGTCGCGTATGAAATGAACCTGACTGTGCAGCGTGTCGGTAGCTTCCTGTCCGCCGATCCGCGTACCGGTGTGGCCGAGCAGGGAGCGTAGATTGCCGTGACACGTATTGGGCAATCGTGGTTCGACGATGCGGCCGGCCCCCTGGTGCGCCCGTACGCCGTCACGCGGGGCCGCACGATGGGCGCGGGACACGATCTCGACATGCTCACGCTGGTAGTGACCGTGTCCCCCGCTCCGCGGCTGCAGCACGTCGAAACGGAGTACGCGGAGATCGTTCAGTTGTGCAGTACTGCGCAGTCGGTGGCCGAGGTCTCGGCGCACCTGAATCTGCCTCTGGCGGTTACCAAAATCCTGGTCGGTGATCTCATCGCCGAGGGAATGCTGAACTTCCGGGCTCCCGCCAGCCCCGACTCCTACAACGATATTGCCGGGATCGGCGACCTGAACATTCTGCAAGCAGTACTCGACGGAATCCGAAAGCTGTAGACCACTATGCCTGACAATGCGTCCTCAGCCGACCTGGCTGCTTCGGTCAAGATCCTCGTAGCCGGCGGCTTCGGAGTCGGTAAGACCACGATGGTGGCCTCCGTCAGCGAGATCACACCACTGCGTACCGAGGAAACGATTACCGAATTGTCCACCGGCATCGACGATTTGTCGGGCGTGGAGGGCAAGACCACGACCACCGTGGCCCTGGACTTCGGTCGTATCACCCTCGATGAAAGCTTGGTTCTGTACCTGTTCGGCACGCCTGGACAGGACCGGTTCTGGTTCCTTTGGGACGAACTGGTGCGCGGGGCCCTCGGCGCCGTCGTTCTCGCAGACACCCGTCGGTTGGAGAACTCGTTCGCCGCCATCGACTTCTTCGAACGGCGCGGTGTCGCCTTCACGGTCGCGGTGAACTGCTTTGAAAGCTCCCAGGCCTACACAACTGACGAGGTTCGCGAGGCGCTCGACCTCGACACCAATACCCCCGTCGTGCTTTGCGACGCTCGTGATCGCGAGTCGTGCAAGTCTGTACTGATAACGCTCGTCGAACACCTCATTACCCAGGTCAGCAACTCAGCGGCCTGAGCAACGCAGCGTTCGTCGTCGCGGCCGGATCAGGCTCCGGAGTCGGCGGGGCGGTTCGCACACCGCAGCGCGTCCACCTCCAGTAGCTGCGGCCCGCTGGTGGGTTACGACGCAAGTCTTGAGATCAAACGTCCGAATTCTGCTCCAAATCTCAACGTGTCCGATTCTTCTCAAGACTCGGTGTCCGCGGCAGGGGAGCGGACGGACGGGTGGGGCGGAGCGATGGAGAGGCATGGAGGCGGGCCCCAGGTTGGACGACAGGCGGAATCGAACGAGCATGGGCACAGTCTGTCCTCGTGCACACTGAGCACACGATTAAGAGAAGAGCGATCAACCGTCGGGTGTGGATGCCGCTCCTGACGCTCGGTCTCATCACCGGATGTGCGGCGGAGTCGATCAACCCGCACCCGGCTTCACCCGCGGCCGTGTTCTCGAAGAACGGTCACACGGGCTCGCGGGCCCTACCGGAGGTACCCGAGCTCCCTGCCCCGACGACGCCGGGTGCCAGATTCACCCTCGATGGACTGTGGTCGGGAACAGCGGTCAGCAACGACCCAGCAGATCTGTCGTGCACCGATGACGCCGAGAACAAGAGCCGGACATACAACCTCACGACGCAGACGACGAAACAGTTCTCCGGCGTCGACAACTATCCGACCGAGGACTTCTACATCCTCTCCGTGGTCGTCATGGATGAGGCGCGGTTGGAGGGCACGGACGAATGGACCGCGCAGGCCATCCTGGCATTCGCCGATTCGACAGGCACATACGTCCAGATGGCGGCACCCGACAGCAACAGCATTGCCGTCCACTCAAGTGGCGACAAATCTGCGGTGGCGTTCTCGATGATCAACACGGCAGAGGGCAACCGAAGTGAAGGATCGCCAACGACAGCGGTCGGCACGATCACCTGTCCCCACTAGCGACCCTCACGTAACGCGATTGGACTCGACTCACGGTTCGTTGGCGATCGTGAGGAGTGGGATTCAGCGAACTGTGTAAGTTCCCGCTCCCGCGCGACGGTTACTAGTTGACGATGTGGGCGGAGGGGGCTCGATGGGCGCTGATGAGGTGAGGTTCACCGAGATGTACACGCGGCTGTATGTCCGGGTGAGATCGTACGCAGGCCGGCGGGCTCCGGAATCGGTAGCGCAGGAGGCTACCGACGAAACCTTCCTGATCGCATGGAAGAAGCTGTGCCAGCTTCCCCATGACCCGTTGCCGTGGCTGCTTGTCACCGCGCGGAATGTCCTGTCGGAGCACCAGCGCAGGGACGGACGACAGGACGCGCTGGTCGCGCGAATGTTGCCGCGTATGTCTGCATCCGAGCCAGGCGCAGACCACGAGGCATTAGAACGACTGGCGGTGTTCGGCGCTATCGACTCACTGTCAGAGCGAGACCGGGAAGCACTGATGCTGACGGTGTGGGATGGGCTCACCCACGCCCAGTCGGCCGACGTTATGGGGTGCAGCATCACAGCCTTCGCGGTCCGTCACCACCGGGCCCGCCGTCGTTTAGAGGCCGCACTGATCGCCCAAGAAGCAGGCCATGTCGTCTCCACGGTTCGGATCGGAAAGGATGCGAAATGAACGACGACCGATCAGTCCTCACCAGGATGGGCCGGCACAACCCCTTCCCGCCGAACGCGCACCTGGCACCACCGGACGGGCAATTGGAGGAGATCCTCGCCCAAACGCAAGACGATGTGCCGCTGGGGCCGCAGTCGCGCAGCCTGCGCCGAAGCCCTTTGTTTGTCGCCGCGAGCATCGTGGTCGCGGCGGGGTTGGTCGCAGGCGTCGCAACGATCCTGGTAAACGAGCGCCCGGCGGACGGCGTCACATCCCCGTCCGGAGCGTCGTTTTCACTTCCTCCGACCGACTCCGAAGAGATGGTCTTTTCCCCGCCGATCGGGCATCCAGGTGACGTTCCCACCGCACCAATGCTGGAGTTCGTGGCCTACAGCAAGCCGGTCTCGTCGAAGGATCTACTCGAGCACCTCGCCAACAAGGCTGAGGACCAGCCTCCGTCGCGGGGCGAAGGTCGATACGAGTATCGAAAGACCCGTGGGTGGTACCTATCCTCGGATCGCACCACCGAGGGAGGGGTCATCAGCTCCGAGATTGCGGAGATCGACCGCGAGCAGTGGACGGCCGAAGACGGATCAGGGCGCATCGCTGACACCGAGAAGGGTGAGACCCGATCGTCAGACGTTGGGCCCAGCGACTTCCCGTGGAGCCGACTCGACTCAGGCGGTCTTTCAGTCGAGTCGCTTCGTGCCCGTCTTCTCTCCGAGGGCTCGAGTCGGGTTGCGGCGCAGTGGTTCGCGGCGTTCACCGACTCCTGGAGCTCGCAGATCGTCTCCCCGGGACTGCAATCCGCTTTCCTTCGCGTTCTCGCTGACCAGGACGACATCGAGGTTCTGGGGGCAGTCGACGACCGCGAAGGGCGCCCGGGTGTCGCAATCAGCACCACAACGGCCGACAAGCGGCTCGTCATCGTCTTCGATGAGACAACGGGTGCGTTGCTGGACTATGAGCAGATCGCCTTGAAACCGGCCGCTGCCTCGGTCTCAATCCCGCTGCCGTCCACCGTGAGTTACACGGTATGGCTTGACGCTGCCTACGTGGATTCGACCGGGTGATCGGTAGGGAGATGGCGGCCAGGCCAGAATGGCTGAGCGCGACCCGCCGTACACATACCTTTTCGATATGACTAGCCGCAATACGCAGGCACGTGGTTTCAATTCCGCCCGCGGATTCGATAGGTGAACACGACGGGTCAATGAGTGAACGCTCTAGTGATCGATGGAGGGGTGCCACAATTGCCGGTTCATGCTGGGCTGCATGCGGATTGGATAGGTTGACCAGTCGGCGATCCCACGTGACGGGCGCTCCCGATGGCACGAATCTGGATGAGTTCTAGATTGGCGTGACGGCCATCTGAACGGACGAATCCGATTCTGGGCTGTCGACGAAGCGTCAGTCTGCGTGTCGGGTTCCCGATGGTGCCACATGGCACCGATGGCGAGGGTGCTCCGAGAACCCCTGTCCGGTTTGCAGAGTCGTGCGCGGTAGTGCGCACCGCACCGTCGGATGCTTCAGCGGTCGACGCCGTCGAGCATCGAAAGGCCTTTTCCGTCAACGGTTATGCGTGCCAGCAGTGCGTCGGCCGCCGCCTCGAAGACCACGGGAAGGTCGATTTCGTCGGGCAGGATCGCCCAATGCGATCGCAGCCCCTCGATGAGGGCGAGGAGTTCGAGGACCACCTGCCGCGCGTCGACATCTGGCTTGAGCTCGCCGTTGGCTATGCCCCGCTCGAGAACCGGAATGAGGGCCGAGTGGATTCCGGTCATGTTGCTCCGCATCCGCTCGCTTGCGGGATTCGATTCGAGCAACGCTTCCCCGTTGAGCACGGCGCGGAATCGCACGAGTTCGGGGTGTCGCATGCTCTCGCGGACCGACGTGACGAGCTGCTGGAACAGCTCCCGCACTGACAGGGACGGCGCGAAGGCGGGCATGAACGGCTGCTCGCGCAGGTCGATGGCGGTGAAGAACAGTTCCTGCTTCGTTCCGAAGTGGTGGATGACGGCGGCATCGCTGATGCCGGCGTCCGCCGCGATCCGGGCGATGGAGGTGTTGGCGTAGCCGTTGCGGGAGAAGTGGTTGATTGCGGCGGCGAGGACCCGCTCGCGGGTGTCCTCCCCCGGTGCATACCTGCGCCGCGGGCGAGGCCGCCGCTTGGACGCGGGTGTGCCGTCCGGGGAGTCCGTCTGTTCGGGCGCCATCGCGGCCCCTCCCTTGCATGCGCGAGCGACTATCGGCAGTCCAGCCTAGTGGCTCGCCCCAATGGATCGGTCGACGACTCGCACCCGGGCCGACGCCGCGCCAGAGCATCGGACCAGTGGTACCCGAGGACGCAGCGGGCGCCGGAACGCCACCGTTTCAGAGGCTAGACAAATGCCGAGTGCGCACTTAGCATTTGCGATCACAGCGCGGCAGGCACTCACACCGGCCGCCTTGAACTGCGGTTATTCGTTCCGACTCGAAACGGAGAGGTGTCCATGAGATTGCCCAAGTGCCGGTCGCGGCTGCGCTGGGTTGCGCGTGCCGCGGCCCTGTCCTCGGTCATCGCACCCGCTCGACGACACGCTGCGCCTGAACCAGATCCAGGCGATGGGTACGCACAACAGGTATCCCTCCGGGCTGATCCCACAGGTACTTCCTCCGCCCGGAGGCAGTCTGGCCGGCCGCGTTGTGTTCTCCGCTTCGCAGCCGGGCAACCCGGATGCCGCGGTGATCCTGGCGCTCCAGTCGGTCCAGAACGCCGCCCGGATCAGCGAGCTGGTCGAAGCCGGCTACCTGGTGCGCACCCGTGCCGATGCCAGCCACGCCGAGGCCCGAAACCATCAACATCGCCGCTCGTGACGCGGTATTTCACACCCGGTGTCCAGAACGTCAGCACCGACTATCCGGAACCGGACCCAAGGCTGAACAACGAATACGCCGTCTAGGTTCCCGGCGGCACCCCGGCCCGCTGCAACCCGGTGAACGCGCCCGCGAGTTGTGCGCCCGTGGACGTCGAGAACCCGGCCTTCATGCAGGCCCCGCCTGGCGGGGGCTCTTCGGGCGGCGGACGCTCCGAGACAAAGGGCTCGAGGCTCGGTAGCTAGCACGCCCGAGCTCCGTCCCGATGTCCGCGGAATCTCTGCCAGTCGACCAACCCCGCGAGACTGACGATAACCAATCTGAACGCAAACGAAGTCCCGGTTAGTGGGGCCATTCCTTGCGGGCCTTTGGCCACGGCAAAAGGTAGCCCACGCCGCGCGAACCCGCGCGATCCCTACGTAGTGGAAGGAAAATTCATGAGTGACTTGAGTAGGCGGAGTTTTCTCCGAAATGGTGCGACGGTAGCCGGTGCCGCAGCAATATTCTCTGCACTTCCGCCCAGCATTCGCAGGGCAATGGCGGTACCAGCCAATGTTCGCGAGGGCTCCATCAAGGACGTCGACCATATCGTCATCCTGATGCAGGAAAATCGTTCGTTCGATCACTACTTCGGCACCTTGCGTGGAGTCCGTGGATTCGGTGACCGATTCCCGATTCCCCTCGATAGCGGAAAGCCTGTCTGGTATCAATCCGACGGGACCAAAGAAGTGCCTCCGTTCCACCTCGATAAAGACCAGATGAATGCCATCAAGATTCACTCGACGGCGCATAACTTCCCCGATGCTCAGGCAGCCTGGGGGCAGGGCAAGCTCGACCACTGGCCGCTTTACAAGTATGACGTCGAGCTGGCCAAGACGACGGGCCAGGTGGTCCCGAACGGTCTGTCGATGGGTCACTACCAGCGACAAGAGCTGCCGTTCCAGTTCGCGTTGGCCGAGGCGTTCACGATTTGCGATGCCTACCACTGCTCGGTGCAGAGCGGCACCGACCCGAACCGAATCATGTTCTTCTCCGGCTCCAACTTCAACCCGGAACTGCGGAAGAAGGGCATAAATTGCACTGACGCCGACTCCGAACCGATCAACCTGCGCGCCTGGGTCAAGGGCCATTTCCCCGACCCGGGATACACGTATCGGGGAAGCTCTTTCCGTTGGCCCACCATCCCCGACGTTCTCGAGAAGGCCGGAGTCTCCTGGCGGATCTACCAAGATCCCAATGACAACTGGACCGGCGCCATGCACGGCGGCCTGGCGTTCGAGAGTTTCCGCACCGCGAAGCCCGGATCCCCGATCTATGAAAACGGACTCAAAGGGTGGTCGCTGAAGGATCTGGCCAACGATGTCGAGCGCGGAACACTTCCGAAGGTGTCCTGGATTCTGCCGTCGCAGGCGCAATCCGAACATGCCGCAGGTTCAAGCGCGCTCAGCGGAGCCGATTTCACCAACAAAATACTGGAAGTGCTGACCTCGAATGTCGATGTGTGGGGTAGCACGGTGTGTTTCCTCACCTTTGACGAGAATGACGGATTCTTCGATCACATGCCACCGCCCGCGGTGCCCTCGTATCGGGCGGACGGGAATCTCGCCGGTGCCTCGACGGTCCCGGTCGAGGGGATGTACTTCCGCGACGACAAGGGCGTGATCCTGGACGAGCTGAGCTCTGATGAAGCCGGGCGGCCTGTCAGGTACCCCTACCGTGATCCCCGCGACAATCGGACCGGCGATCTGAGGCCCTGGGGAATGGGGCCCCGCGTCCCCATGTATGTCATCTCTCCGTGGAGCAAGGGCGGATGGGTCGACTCCCAGGTGTTCGACCACACCTCCGTCGGGCAGTTCCTTGAACGTCGGTTCGACATCACCGTCCCGGCCATCAGCCCCTGGCATCGCGCTGTCTCCGGCGACCTCACCTCCGCGTTTGATTTCGAGACGCCCAACGACCCGTCCAGGCCCGAGCTCCCGGACACCAGCGGCTTCGCGAGGATCGAGGCCGAGCAGGCCGGCAAGCCCGTTGCCCTGCCGCCGGCGGAGCCGCAACCGGTGTGGCAGGAACCCGGCGTCCGCTACTCGCGTGCGCTTCCTTATGACCTCCACGCCACCGCGACCGTGAAGAGCGGGCAGTTGGAGTTGGAGTTCGACAACAAAGGCCGAGCCGGTGCGGTGTTCCATGTCTATGATCTCCTTCATCTCGGTGCGATTCCGCGGCGGTACACCGTCGAATCACGCCGCAAGCTGGCCGGCACGTGGGATGTGAGCACGGACGATGGTCGCTACGCGCTCCAGGTGTATGGGCCGAATGGCTGGTACCGGAAGTTCGCTGGAACCCTGATCGACTCGGCCCCCGGCGGCGTTGGATCCTCGGGCTCTGGCGGCAGCTCCGGGCCCGGCAAGCAATCGCCCGGACTCGAGGTGACCACCACAACGCGGGGCGATGAGCTCACGATCCACATTTCCAACGTCGGCCGCTCCAAGACAGCGGTGACCATCGCTGTCAACGAGTATTCGGCGGACGGCCCTTGGGATCTCTCGCTGGAACCACGCAAAAAGGTCGAGCACCGTGTTTCGCTGCGCGACAGCGGGAACTGGTACGACCTGACTGTCACGAGCCCAGACGTTCCGGGCTTCGAGCGTCGGTTGGCCGGACGAGTGGAGACCGGACGCCACAGCACCAGCGATCCCGCCATGGCAGCCCCCATCCGGCAACCCCGCTGATCCCAGGAAGGCCCCGAACCGCAGGGGCCGGGGCCTTCCTGGGTGTCATTTTGACCGTCTCTGTCGATTGACGGGCATCGCGTGCTGTGGACACCCCAGCGGCGATGTGCTGCGTGGAAGCAGGATCCGCACGGCGCCCACCGTCCTCGAACACCGAAACGGCCGGCTGCGCCCTCCTCCGGGCCTAGCGGCGCAGCAGCAGGTCCGCTCATAACGCTCGAACGGGGAGAGGAGGATCGCGCAGGCACCCAACCTGTCTCGGCCGTTGTCTCGCCAACGAGCCAACCCGGATTCGCTATCCGGTACTGCGGCCCTCGCGGGTGAGCTTGCGATATGACCAGTTCCAGGCCAGCTCGAAGGGGCCGCGGGTGAACTTCCGCAACCAGGCCCACGAGAACACGATCAGGAGCGCGGAGATCGTCGCGAATACCGCGTACGTGCCGTAGGTCGGATCGAGTTGTTGGAAGAACGGACGGTTGAAGAGAAACCGCTGAGCGAGCACGCCGAGTACGTTCTGCAGCAGGTAGCAGCTCAGGGCCATCCGGCCGACGTTGGACAGCATGCGGCCCGGGGCGCCGACCCGACCGCGTCGGCCGATGTACTCGCCGGTCAGTGCCAGGATGCCGAGAGCGACGCCGGCGGCGGCACCGTACCTGGCGAACTGGTTGAGGTTCGGCGGGAATACCGAGGTCATGGACAGTAGGTAGTCGAGTGGTAATGCGACACCGAATCCGAAGCTCATCAATGCGAACCGCAGCCGGCGCCTCTCCTCCGTGAAGATGCCGATTCGGTATAGCTTCGCGCCGAGCAGGAACAGGCCCAGTCCCATGAGCAGGATGGTCAGGAACTCCGATCCGTAGCCGAAGCTCCAGCCGAGGCTCTTGATGTTGGAGACCACGTCGGCGAGGTAGCTGCTGGGAATGGTGTCGCTGGGCAGTGTGTCGGCCCGCGTCGGGTCTATCGGTGTTGGGTCCATCCGTGCCGGGTCCATCTCCGGGGGATCGACGCTGTCGCGGTGGCCCTGCCAGGCCATCACCGCGAAATGCACGGTCAGAAACAAACCGATCAGCCAGTACTGGACCCGTTCGCTCGTCAGCAGCAGAAACGCGACGAGCACACCCACGACGGCGTAGGCGCGCAGCACATCGAACTGGACGACGAAGATGTAGTTCAGTACACCGTCGGCGAACAACAGCAGAGCGCGTACTGGATATTTGCCCGGCCATCTCGCGCCCGCCCGCAGTGCGGACTGACGCTGGATCTCGAGCCCAATACCGAACATGATGGTGAGCAGCCCCAGAAACTTGCCGTTCGGCAGCCATGCCGAGAACATGTGCAGCCAATTGCTCGTGGCCTCCGAGCCTTGGAGTGTCCCGAAGCCACTTGTGAAGATCCAGACATTGCTGGCCAGCGTGCCCAGAATGGCGATACCGCGCAGCACATCCAGCGTGAGAACTCGCTCGCTCTTCGGTTTGTCCCCCACAGTGGCTTCGGCTGTGGCAGTGGTCGTCACGACGCGGTCCCTTCCTCTCAAGTGGTGTCCGACGCTATGGCGCGGCAGACTGCCCGGCATCGCCCTTGGGGACGATTCGTGCCAGCCACCTGGCTGCACAAACTTCGGCCACTCGTCGCCCGGTCGACCGGCGTATCGTTGCTGCCGATGATCAGAACGATGGTGATCGACGACGAAGCGCTGGTCAGGACCGGTTTCGAGTTGATTCTCGGCCAGGACCCGGAGATCGAGGTCGTTGCGACGGCGGACGACCGAACGGCGCTCGACCGGATCGAGCTGCACCGCCCCGACGTGGTGCTGCTCGACATTCGCATGCCGCACATCGACGGGTTGACCATCCTGCGCGAGACGCTGCGACGCGCCGAACCGCCCGCCGTGGCCATCCTCACCACGTTCGACGCGGACGAATACGTTGTCGAGGCACTGCAGCTGGGCGCGTCTGGGTTCCTGCTCAAGGACACCGATCCTCGTCAACTCGCGACTCTGGTGAAGACTCTCGCGGCCGGTGGCGTTGTGCTGTCGCCCCGTGTCACCAGGTCGGTCATAAGCGGATTCGCCGCGTCCAGTGCGGTCGCCGCGTCCGTGAACTCGGTCGCGAAGCTGACCGAGCGAGAGCGCACCGTTCTCGCACACGCGTCGGTTGGCCGGTCCAACCGGGAAATCGCCGAACTCATCCAGCACAGCATCGGCACGGTGAAGGACGATATGAGCGCGGTGCTTGCCAAACTCGGCGTAGCGACCCGCGTTCAGGCCGCCTTGATCGCCCAACAGGCCGGGCTGATCGCCGGTGAGCAGCCGTGATCGATCACCCCGTGATCGCGCGACTGGCGTTCGTGGCGCTGATTGTTGTTGCGGCGCTGGATATCTGGCTGGTCGGTGGTGGCGGTATGGAAGGGCGGGTGCAGGTTGCCGTCGCGATAGGTATTGCCGCGCTCTTTCTGCGTTCCCGGTTTCCGGTCGTAGCGTTCGTGGCGACCTTGCCGGTCGCGGCGCTCGGGGTGTCGGTGTTGATCCCGGCCATCGCCATCTACAGCGTGGGCCGTTGGACCCGGCAGAATGCTGTGGTGGTGCTGTGCGTCGCCGCGCTCTGCGTCGCGGGGATCGTGAGCCGGTATCCGATCGACTGGCGGATCGATACGCGGTGGTTCGTCAGTGACCTCATCTTCATCGTCATGCTCGCTGCGGCCCCGGTGCTCCTCGGTCGTCTGGTTGCATCCCGAATCACGTTGCAGGGCAAGATTACCGAGATCACCCGTGCGCACGAGGAGGGTGACCTGCTGCGCACCGAGACCGCACTCGCCCGTGACCGTGCCCAGCTCGCTCGCGAGATGCATGATGTCGTCTCCCATCAGGTCAGCCTGATCGCGGTGCAGGCCGGTGCGTTGGAGGTGAGCAGTCGCGACGAGCTCACCGTGGACATCGCGGCGACCATCCGGACACTCAGTGTTCGGACGCTCGACGAGCTGCGACACATGATCACCGTGCTGCGCGCATCCGGCACCAGCGCAACCGGTCTTTCTCCCCAACCGACCGCCGCCGAGTTGGTCGAGCTCGTGGAGTCCAGCGGACTCGACGTCTCGGTCCGCGGCAACTTGCCGCCGAATCTGCCTGCCGCGATCGAGCGGGCGATCTATCGCACCGTGCAGGAGGCGCTCACCAATGCCCGTAAGCACGCACCCGGTGCGCGGGTCGCAGTTGACTACGGTTCGAGTACAACACATATCACCGTTGCTGTGGTGAACAGCCACACCGATGCTCCTGCAATGGAGCTACCCGGTTCACGGCACGGGCTGCGCGGGCTGACAGAACGCGCAGAACTGCTGGGCGGCACGCTCAGCGCGCACTCGGAATCCGACGGGAGTTTCCGGGTCGAACTGTGTCTGCCTTGGTCGTCACGCCCGCGCTGAGAAGCCCCGGCAGCCACTTCCCATATGGGTGAACCCTCCACTTCCTCACTCCCGTGGATCCATATGGGTGAATGGAGGGGTCAGCCGGAGAGTCGGCGCGGCGCCCGCGGCGGCGCGCCGAACAGTGTTGCGGTGAATGCCGGTGCCAGCCCGCGCACCAATTCATCAGCGGGCATCGAGACCGTAGGCTCGAGGCACAGGACGTAGCGGGCGTGGATGACGCCAAGCGCCTGTGCGGCGAACAGTCCGGCGCGGGCGCGCGCCCCGGTGCCGCCGAGGTGATCGGCCAGCGCGGTGACGAGTTCACGGTCGATCATCTCCCTGATCAGCCGGGCCAGATCCTCGTCGTGCGTGGCGGCGGTGAGCAGTACGCGAATCGTGCCGCCGCGCTGCGGATCGTCCCAGGTAGATACCAGGGCCGTCAGCACCCGGGCGGCCAATCCCGCCGGGGGACCGGGCAGTGCCCCGGCCAACAGGTCCGCCGGGTTCGCAGACAGCGCCATGGCCGCAGCGAAAAGTCCACGCTTGGAACCAAAGAAATAGCTGATCAGCGCCGCGTCCACACCGGCATCGGCCGCGAGGGAACGCATCGTCACCTTGACGTAGCCCTCGGCGAGAAAACGCCGCCGCGCGACGTCGAGGATGCCGCGCCGGGTATCGGGCGCACCGAAGCGGCGGCCTCGGGGTCCGGGTTTATTCATCACCGTTGATTCTAGGCAGCGGTGCGATCCACAGTGGGCGTACCGCACCGACGAGACAGGGGAAAACGATGAGCAGGTCCTACCTTCGCCGACCCGCGGCCTTGCGCCGGGCCGGCCACCGGATCGCCAACCTGATCCGGCCCGGCGTCGACATCGCGCCCGCGCCGGACGTCCGCGCCGACTACGACGTGGCGGTTCCGGTCCGTGACGGAACGGTGTTGCGGGTCAATGTCTTTCACCCCGATTCGGCGGGACCGCATCCGGTGATCATGTCCGCGCACCCGTACGGCAAGGACCGCACCCCTGCCCGCGGCAGGAATCGGCGCGCGGTCTCGGGCCAGTACCGGCTGATGCCGCAGCCCGCCCGCGTCCGGTTCAGCGAGCTGACCAGCTGGGAGGCACCCGACCCGCAGATCTGGACGGAGCACGGATTCGTCGTGGTCAACGCGGATCTGCGCGGCGGCGGCACCTCCGAGGGTGTCGGCTCGCTGTTCACCGAGACCGAGGCCCAGGACTACTACGACCTCATCGAATGGGTTGCGGCACAACCGTGGTGCATCGGCCGCGTGGGTCTGGACGGGGTGTCCTATCTGGCCCTGAACCAGTACCGGGTGGCTGCGCTCCGCCCGCCCCACCTGGCCGCCCTGTGTGTCTGGGAGGGCTTCTCCGATTTCTATCGAGATTTCGCCTACCCCGGCGGAATTCGTGAGGACGGCTTCAGCGTCTTCTGGAGCAAGGCCACCGCCCGCGAGGCGCGCGTCACGGATGACATCCGCGCCGAGATCCTGAGCCGCCCCGACCGCGACGACTGGTATGCCGACCGCACACCGGACCTGGCCCGCATCACCGTCCCCATGCTGGTGTGTGCCTCCTTCTCCGACCACAGCCTGCACAGCCGCGGCAGCTTCGAGGCGTTCCGGCGGGCCGGTTCCGAGCGCAAATGGCTCTACACCCACCGCGACGGCAAGTGGTCGCACTACTACGGCCCGGAGGCCACTGCCGAGCGAATTCGCTTCTTCGACCACGTCTTGCGCGACGCCGACAACGGGTGGGACACCCGACCCGCGGTCCGCATCGCCGTTCACGAGCAGGGCCCGCGCCCGGCCGAGGTCCACTACGCAGACGACTGGCCGCCCCGGGACGTCGAGACCGCCACCCTCCACCTGCGTGCCGACGGCCTGCTGTCCGACGAGGCTGGGTCAACCGACGGACAACGTTCCTTCCACTCCCGCGGCCGCCCCCTGACCTGGACCTGGACCGCGCCCACCGATCTGGACATCCTGGGCCCGTCCGCTCTGCACCTGCACGTATCCCTCGCCGACGCGGAGGACCTCAACCTGTTCGCAGTCCTCCGCAAATTCCGCAACGGCCGAGAGATCTGCTTCGAAGGCTCCTACGGATTCAATGCCGATGTCGTCACCAAGGGCTGGCAGCGCCTGGCCCACCAAACTCTCGACCCGGCCCTGTCCACTCCTCTGCAACCGGTCCATATCCATCGCAAGCCCGAACCCCTCACCCCGGGCCACCCCACCCCTATCGGCTTGGCCCTGCTGCCCCATGCCACCCGTCTGCGGCGCGGCGAACAACTTCGCCTGGAGCTCAGTGGCCGCTGGCCCTTCGCCCGTGACCCCTTGCGTGGTCAGTTCCCCGCCTGGTATCGCCAATCCCCGAATACCGCCTGCACGATCCACACCGGCCCTGGCACCCCGAGCGCGCTGACCCTTACCTGGCGGCCGGTCGCATCGAATTAAATACCGCCGCAATGGCTTCAGTGCATCACCGACAACAGTCACCCGCGCGAGACGGGAGTGTGCGATGAACGGTGGACCCGGCCTCGTCGTCGGTTGAGCCCCACTCGGTGTGATGCGGTCTTCGAGGTTATTGCGAAGGTGCTCGGGGCTGGCTTCCACCTCATTGCCCATCGTTTGAGAAGGCCTCGCCACCCCATGCGGTGGGTGGCGAGGCCGCCGCCGCTGGCTGGGACCGGAACGGCGAGACAGGACGATAGGCGACCCCGTTCGGGGCGTGCTTCGATACTCAGCGAATTCTCAGAATGCGTGTTGAGGGCGGCGAACGCCGTTCTCGCAACCGCTCGCGGCCGCAGCAAGCGCGGGTGCAACCTTGTTGCTGGGCCACGCGTGCGCGGCGTCAACCCTTCGGTCGCGCGCGCTTTCGAGAGGCCGCCGGCGTGAGGCACAGGCGTCGACGGCCTCGCCCATGAAGGGCGTCGCTCTACCGCCGCGCGTCGGGGCGGTGCTGTCGCAGGACCGTGTATAAGAATGGCGATTCCATCAGCGCCGATCAGGGTATGAGTGTGGGCCCCGCCGCTATCCATGACGGCGAGGCCCACGTGCCGTCCCGATCAAGCTCCTGACCGGGGCAGCGGGGAGGACGGTAGGTGGCCCGCGCGTCAGCGCGCCACGATACTCAGCGAATTCTCAGGAAAAGGCCCCACAGGCGGGGCGGGGCAACGCGCAGCCGAGTTGCTGGACCGCGCGTGCACGGCGTTCGTCGCACCCCTTCCGCCGTGCATGCCTGTGAGGGGCCGCCGGTGCGTCGGGACGCCGACGGCCTCGCCCACAAAAACGAGCTGTCGAATGTTGGCGCATCCGGCAGGCCCGTGCGCCACACACGGAGGAGGGGAGTGGCACATTCTGAAACTCGAGGATTCAGGGCGTCGCGTTGCCGCCATGTGCCGGGCCGCGGCCCCAAGATGCGCGGTGGAACGCGGAGTAGGACGGGGCAGCACTGCCGCGGGCGCACGACTCGCGTGACGCCGGTTTGGGAAAGGCCTCGCCGCCCAACTGGGGGAGCGGCGAGGCCGACGCGCCGTCCCGACCCATCTCCTAACCGGGATAGCGGGGAGGACGGTAGGTGGCCTGTGCGTCGGCGCGCCACGGTACTCAGTGAATTCTCAGCAAACGTCCCACAGGCTGGGCGGAGAGGCGCCGCCTGGTCGCCGGACCAGGCGGTGTCTCAAACGGCAAGTTGCGAAACGACTCTGGTAAACCGCGCGTGACAACCACGCCACCAGGCGATGCGCCGACTGTCCTCGACAGGTCGTGCCGCGAGAAGCGCTCAGAGAATACGATCCCCGCTGAACACTTCATGGGGGGGAGCTGCCCGCTGGGCGGGGACAGCTGACAGTGGAATGGATGTCGTATGAACACCATCGCACGCGATGACAGTGCCGAACGGTCCGAGACCATCCGACAGGCGAACAGCCTCTGGCGACGTTCCGGTGTCCGCGGTTCGGATCGGAGGGTGCTGCTTTCCGAACTGGAGGCTGAACTCCGCGGCGCCGACCCAGATGGTCACGGTATGCCTGCGGTCCCGGATCCGGTGAGTGAGCAGATGCTCCAGGAGCGGGCGCTCGAGCGGGGTTTGTGCTCTCGCCCCTTTCGGTGATCCAGATGGGGCGGTACGAACAGCTTTTGAATGTGTCGTTCGCCGGGGGAATAGTGCGGGGCGCGATGCGTTTACCCCTGTACTGGATCTTGCGGGTGCCGATGGCACAGTCCATTGGTACCGACAATATGACCGAGAGATCCGAGGGATGGCGACGGTTCTTCCCTCGCGAGTCACTCGTATGAGAAGCCTGCCGGAGGGCTGGGCGACAATCAGCGACGTGGTCTGTCGATGACCGCTGTGTGCCGCGACCGGTCTTCCGTATCGGAAGGGAAGCACGATCATGAAAAGGACTGCCTGGCTTACCGGATTCCTCGCGGCGGGGGCTGTCACTCTCGCTACACCGATCGCGAACTCGTCGCCGATCCCAGACATCGCCGCCCTACCCGTGGCGGCGGCCAGCATCAATGGTTCGTTCGGAGATCGTGCGGACGATGCCCGGGATCGGGATCGGCACCGCGACGCGCGGGAGCGTCGCGACGAACAATTGCGGCAGCAACTGGAACGCAGGCAGGAGCGACGCGAGGAGTCCACGGTGCCGCAGCCGCCGGTGTGGCAGACCCCGCCGTCCGTCGGCTGACCCCACCGCCCGTCGGCTCACTCAGCTGTCTGTCGGCACCACTGCGTACGTCTGGCTGAATCGGCGGCATGGGTGGATGGATGGTGAGATGGAATGTCCACCTATGCCGGTTCATTCTGGGCTGCATGGGGATTGGATAGGTTGACCGGTGGGTGATCACACTCAGCGGCAGCTCGAGACCACACAAATCTGGATAGATTCCATACTGGCTATGAAACAGGTGTGTGGGCCGATCTCGGTTTGGAGCGCCCTTCGAGGCGCAGGCGGGCCGGATGTGAAATGCCGTGCCCTTCCCGGTTTGTGCAGAGCTGCGTAACGCTCCGCGCCGCAGCCGGTATATACCGACCGTCCATTACATTTCCGGGGGGATAGAGACATGCGCCGATCGATTTTGATGACCGCTGCCGCCTGCGCGGCCGCGCTGGTGGTGGGCGCTGCGCCTACCGCGGCCGCCCTGGCGCCGGTCACCGCCGTGAGTGATGCGAGGCTTGCGGCGGTCGCTCGACCGATCCTGGAGCGGGCGCCCCACGATCAGGCAGGTGTCGCGTATATCGACTCGTCGGGAACCCGCTACGCCTACTTCGGCGCGACGGAGGATACCGAGTATGAGATCGGATCCATCACAAAGACTTTCACCGCGGGGCTGCTTACCGAGGCGATATCTCGCGGCGAGGTCCGCGAGGACACACGGGTCGGCGAGCTTCTCCCCGTGGCCGGCACCCCCGTCGCGGACGTGATGCTGATCGAGCTCGCAAGCCACAAGTCCGGTCTGCCCCAGTTCGCCCTCACGCCCGACATGGCCGCCGGCGGGATCGCGTGGCAACTGGAGGGGAAGAATCCCTTCACCTTCGACCGGGAAGCACTTCTGAACCAGGCACGCTGGTCACCCCTGGTCGGTCGCGGCCTCGTCGTTTCGTACTCCACGCTCGGATACGCACTGCTCGGCCAGGCCCTTGCCGCGGCCGCACACACCGACTACGCGACCCTCCTACGCGAGCGGATGCTCGAACCTCTCGGCCTCGCACACACCTGGCTGCCGTTGACGACCGCCGACCTCCCGCCCGGCGTCAGCGCCGGGTTCAACGCCCAGGGCAGGCCGCAGGACCCCTGGCCCATCGGTGCCTATGCACCGGCCGGTGGACTGCGCTCGACCCTTCCCGACATGGTCCGCTACACGTCGGCGCTGCTGTCCGGGACGGCGCCCGGTTCTAGTGCGATGACGCCTCGATGGGACAAGATCGGCGGCACGCGAGGGGGGATGTCCTGGACGGTCTTCAACCGCGACGGTGTTGAGTACACGACGCACGCGGGCGGGACCGGCGGTTTCCAGGGCGTCATCATGATGGACCGAGCCCGAGGCCGAGCGGTCGTCATCCAGACCAATCAGGTCGCGAACATCGAGAAGGAGGGTCTCGATCTACTGAAGGCGCTCTGATGCCCTCTCGCGCCGGAAGCTGGTGGTGGAGCTTCTCTTTTTGAATGGGCTTAGAGGTCTCCTGATTACATCAGCTTGGATGAGTTGGATACGGCGCCACGATTCCTTGAACTGCCCAACGGTGATGGGACCATTGCCTTTTTCGGATCTCCGAGGTCGCGTGCTACTGCGCGAACCTGGCCTCGACCTCCGGGGCCACTGGAATCTGATGAACGATCCGTTCGCTGAGCGGCAACGCATTGATCGCAGTGATTGCGTCCCACTTGAACTCGCCGCACCGCCCGGTCGGTACCACTGGCCGCATGCCCAGGCCCCGGTCGTCGACGAGCCAGACTGCCGGCGGGGTGGGCTGATCCGTGAAGCACGTGCCGTCCTGCTCGGACGGCGCGAACCCGGCCAGCACGCCGTCCAGGCTGCCCTGTCGGTGTTCCTCTACCCAGGACACTGCATGGTCGGTGACGCCGGCGCCCCAGTCGCCTGCGCAGGTGATGGCGGCGGTGGGGATGAAGTCTGCCGGAATGGTAGTGGGCTCGGGGACCGTGACTCCGTTGCGGATGTAGTCGAGGAGATTCTCGGCGAGACACGTGGGCTTCGTCAGTGCCGAGGTCGACGCCTGTGTGGCCGGGGCAGCGGACCCCTCAGCGGCAGTGTCTGTTGCGCCGCAGCTAGATAGCATTGCGATGGCAATTAGTCCTGCCGACACTCGCCATATCCCCATGAGCCGCACGGTACGGCAGTGCCCACGTGGACACGGCGAATGCGCAAAACCGACACCTAGTTTGGCGGTGCCGCGGAACCGACTGTGGCCGGGCAGAACGTACAGCCCCGGCGGGGCCGGTGCTGCCGGGGCGAATTGGTGAATCCAAACGGTTTGATGGGTGGAACACCCTCGACCAATTTGGGTATGGATGGATGGCCGCGCCTCGGATGGAATGTATGGAGGGGTGTTCACCCCTGGTGGAGTGTGCTGGGTTGCATGCGGATTCACTAGGTCGACCAGTCGGTGATCACAGGCCGGAGCAGTTCGCTCGCGACTCATCGAACGATTCGAGATCGCCCGCATCACATCACCCGTCCGACTCGGTCCACAGGGCACTTGTCCCATGTGTGAATATCGACCCCGAGTTCACGCCCAGCCCGTGGCCGTGCGCACCGGGCCCGAGGACTTCGAGGCCCTACGACGTCCCGTTTCGGGGTCGGTGGTGATCTCCGGGACCAATCCGAATCCGACTCCGCAGTACGCGCAGAGCGTGTCGATGGTGGTGGTGAGTCCAACACCCACGGTGGGCCCCTCCTTCCCGGGTCCTGGATCGAAGCTGAAATGAATCAGTGGATACGGATGTTTCGTGGTTTCATATCCGATGTTGCTGATCAATCAAGGCTTCATCTCCGTATGTGCGGATCGGCTGGTCGGTTTCAGTAATCTCGGATGGCCCTCGAGGTCGGGTGGAGTGGGAAGGGGTCCGGTGGGCAGGGAGCGTGAGCTCGTCATCGCCGAGGTCGCTGCTCGGCTGGACTGCGAGAGGCCGGGATACCCGCTGCGGGTGGCGGTCGACGGGGCGACCGCGACGAGGAAGACCACCCTGGCGACCGAGGTCCCGATCACTGCGGACCCGGATGCCCGTCCCGGTCGCGGACGACAGCTTCCTGCACCGGCCGACCCTGCGACCCGGCTGACGAAACCGCAGCTCGACTCCACTCCTGCCCCGACCGATGGACAGGCGAACCGACCTTGCCACCCGAAAGGACTACGTACGCCGTGACGATCACGCACGACGAGGAAGTGCTGGGCCACAAAGGGATCGAGCTACGGCTGCGCGAATGCACCGATTTCTTCGCGCAACCCGAGCTGGCGCACCTGCCCGCGGAACGGCACACGGCGGCGCTGGACGAGTTCGCGCTCACCGGGCGCTACGAGCACACCGCCGAGGAACTCCTGATCGGGGCGAAACTCGCCTGGCGGAACCACGCGCGCTGCGTCGGACGCAATCACTGGCGCACCCTCAAGCTGATCGACGCCCGCCACGCGGTGACCGCGGCGGCGCTGGCCGAGGCGTGCTGGGAACACCTGCGGGTCGCCACCAACGGCGGCGCGCTGCAGTCGGTGATCACCATCGGCCCGCGGCCGCTCCCGGACGGCAGGGAGTTCCGCATCCTGAGCCCCCAGCTCATCCGCTACGCGGGGTACCGCAACGAGGACGGCAGCATCACCGGCGACCCGTGGCACGTCGCCCTCACCGAACAGGTGACGAAGATGGGCTGGCGGGGCGAGGGCACCCGGTTCGACGTCCTGCCGCTGCTGATCTCGGTCCCCGACGAGCCGCTGCAGTGGTTCGAGGTGCCCGAGGACCTGGTCCTCGAGGTCCCGCTCGTACACCCGAACTACAAGTGGTTCGCGAAGCTGGGCCTCAAGTGGCATGCGGTGCCCGCGGTGTCGAACATGGACCTGGAGATCGGCGGGCTCACCTACCCCTGCGCGCCGTTCAACGGCTGGTACGTGAGCACCGAGGTCGGTGCCCGCAACTTCAGCGACGAGGACCGGTACGACATGCTGCCGACCATCGCCAAGAAGCTGCGCCTCGACATGAGCTCGGACCGCACGCTCTGGAAGGACCGGGCGCTGGTCGAGCTGAACCGGGCCGTCATCCACAGCTACCGGGAGGCGGGGGTGATCATGGTCGACCACCACACGGTGGCCAAGCAGTTCTTCGACTTCGTCGGCCGCGAGGAGAAGGCCGGACGCACCTGCCCGACCGACTGGTCATGGATCAACCCGCCGATGTCCGCGGCGTTGACACCGACCTTCCACCGACTCTACGACGAGCCCGATCTCGACGTCCGGCCGAACTTCGTCACCCGGACACAGGCTTCCGGCTGCCCCGTCACCTGACCGTGGTCGAGCACTGACGAACTGAGCACGACCTTGCCGCGTTCGGCCTTCAGGTTCATACCCTGGCGGTCGGGTTGTTAAGCCACTGGGTGATTCCGGTTATATCTGTTGTGGTGCTGCAGTTTTCGAGTTCGGTGGCGCCGTTGATGTGTGCACGGCGGTGCCCGCCGCTTCCGAGGTCCCGCCGTTTCTCCCGCTCGGGTGCGCAGCCCAACGGCACCGAGATCGATGCGACCGGGCGACGCGGCACCCACCGCGCACAGTGAATCCGTCGAGGCGAATCCGAGCCGCCCCCTATCCGCCCGTGCGCGCCGAGTCTGTTCCCGAGCTCACGCCACATCCGGCACCATGCGGCAGCACCAGCTGCCGTGACCCGCACCGAGACCCAAGGTCCCGGCGAGACGCGCTCGACGTGAAGGTGATTCGTGGCCTTCGCTGGTCCGCGGCTACTGCAGTAACGCATCGAGAAGCGAGTGTCAGTCCGATTGCTGCGTTCGAGTGCGGGCAGAGGTCGGCGGAATCGGCATCGACGGTGGAATTCAAGCAGTCAGCCGCGGCCGGTGCGCATTGGTGAACCCAAAGGGCTCGATGGGTGAACGCCGTAGAGAAAGGAGAGAGAAGAGATGTGAGAACGATGGATGGATGGAGCGAGAGAGGGGTGTTCACCAATCGCGGACTGATCCCCCTCGATGACACGGTTGTTCGCGAGACTGGCCTGTCGGAGGGGTGCGCCCGGGCTGGGCTGGCAATTCATGCGGTTGAGGCGATGGATCTCACTGAACAGTGGGACCGCTTCCCGCTATTGGTTCTATGACGATCCAATACCCCCTGAGCATCAAGAAGCTTCAACAGCGGAACGGTCCTCAAGGAGGTTTGGGTCGGGGACGGCGTCTGGATCACCAACCGTTGGAGGGTCACCTCAGTAGACGGCGATGGGTAGTGCTGCCATCGAGGACGAGCAATGTGCCTGACCTGGTTGAGCATCACGCATTGTCCGTTCGAAGAGAAGGTCGGTGACGGACCCGCCATTGAGGTCGACCAGCCGCTTCTCCATGTCTTCGTGGCGAAGGCGAAGGCGGGGTCGACATGGGGCAGATGGTGGCGCTCAGCTCGCTGAGAGATCCCTCGACATGACTAGTGGTGTGAGTTCCGAGGCTGCCAGTTGCTCCTGACCGCGCGGTGTGAGCTTGACAGCTCGCGAGGTGCCGATGCGGTGTATCCAGCCGTTGTCGAACATGAGCGTGCAGAGTCGCTTTCCGAGTTCGCCTGCGAGGTGGAATCGACGTTCGGTCGAGTCCATGCATGGAGTTGCTGGGTGCTCGGGGCTCTTGCGCATGCCCCACGCACTGAGCAGGGAGCTGCCATCGTCGGTGAGCTGCCAGTCGGGGCCGAGGTAACCGCGTCGGTGGAGTTGCTCGGTCAAGCCGACACCGAGCTGGCCGGCGAGATGCTTGTAGCAGGTGCGGCCGGTACGGATCTGGTCATTTCGTTTGGATGCCCGCAAGGACTGCGGGGACGAGACGGGGGCCTGAGCGATAGCGCCGAGGCCCTCGATGACGTGGGCCACTTCGTCGCCCGCCAAGCGGATGTACCGGTGGCGTCCTTGACGCACCTCCTGGGCGACCTCAGCTTCGATGAGCTTGTCCAGATGTTTGGACACGGTCGGCGCACCCACTCCGGCGTAGGTCCCGAGCTCTGTCGCCGTCCAGGCGAGCCCGTTCATCAGGGCCATACACATTGCTGCCCTCGAAGGGTCACCCAAGACGGCAGCAACCTTGGCGATGTCGGGTAGCGACTCGGGGAATGCTCGTGACATCCCACCATTGTGGGTCGATCCACAGTTCGCTGCCGGGCGAACTGTTAGCGGAGCAAGTTACAGAAGTCAGATTCGCTGCAACCGCAATAGATCGGAGACCCGTGACACTGTCACCTTCGCTTCTCGAGCACCGACCGTCATTTCGTGGCAACTATGACGATGCCTTCTACTGGGAGCGCGTCGATCGCAACCTCGGATGGCTCGGCGATCCAGCCCGCTTCCGAAGTACGCCGGCCTTGCGCCGTTCTACTGGATGGCGGAAGCGGGCGAGACCGAGGGCGGAGTCTCCGCCATCCGTATGAACGAGGCTCTAGACGATGGCCCGATCGTCGCCCGGCAGTTGCTTCGCCTCTCGGGGAACGAGACTGAGCGCGCAATCCGCGACAGTCACTTCGAGGCCTCTTGGCGGCTGTTCGACCTGGTCCTGCCTACGCTGATTGACCGCACCTACCGGACCGTCGAACAATCGTCAGCAGAGCGGACCTATTTCGGCAGGCCACCTGCGACCCCGGTCTCGGCAGACGCCGCACGAGCAGAAGCCAGCCATGTCTGAGGCGACGACTCAAAGCAAACTGGCCGAACTCGGCATCGACTTGCCTCAGCCCTGGGCCTTGCCGCCGGACGTCGTGATACCAGCGGAATTCATCCGGATCGACGGGCAATACGCGTTCCTCTCGGGCCACCTGGCAACGTCGGCCGACGGATCCGTGACGGGTCCCTTCGGCAAGGTTGGGGACGTTGTCAGTCTGGAGGAGGCCCAGAAGCTTGCCGTTGCGGCGATCTTGAGCCTGACGGCCACGCTGGAGTCAACGCTGGGCGACCTCGACCGAGTGCAGCAATGGCTCCGCCTTGATGGCTGGTCAACTCCGCACCTGGTTTCACCGACTTCCCAAGTGTGTTCAACCCGGCCTCATCGACGCTGATCAGCATTTTGGCGACCAGATTGGTCAGCATTCTCGGATCGCCTACGGCGTCGCCGGTCTGCCGTTCGACGCTCCCGTCGAGATTGCTGCGGTCGTCCGAATCGCTTGAACTGAAAAGTTTTTCGATCAGCGAACCTTCCAGGAGAAACGATGAGGAGCATGAAGATTAGGTCGACCAGTGGTGCCCTGCTCGCTCTCATGTGCATCGGCATGTTCCTCGTCCAGCTGGATGTCACGGTCGTCAACGTCGCGCTGGTCAGGATCGGAGAGCAACTCGGTGCAGAGACGGCCGGGCTGCAGGCAATCGTCGACGGGTACACCGTGGCGCTTGCCGCGATGCTCCTGCCTGGGGGTTTGCTGACCGACAGATTCGGGACTCGACGGATGGTCCTGATCGGGCTGATTGGGTTTATCGTCACCTCGCTCGGCGCCGGCGTAGCACCCAATATTCAGGTGCTCGTAGTTGTGCGGGTGCTGCAGGGAGTCGCAGCAGCGGTCCTCTTACCGAGCACCCTCGCCGTCATCAATCAGACGTTCGTCAACAAGGCCGAGAAGGCGCGCGCGATCGGGATTTGGGCCGGTGTGTCCGCTCTGGCGCTTCCAGCAGGGCCACTCATGGGCGGGCTTCTCACCGAACACGGCGGGTGGCGGTGGATCTTCCTGATCAACGTGCCGATCGTTGGGGTGGCATTGATTGGCTGCAGGCGATTGCTACCCCACACGACTGGACGCCAGACCGGATCGATCAACGCTACAAACATGCTCGCATTGGGCGCGGCGCTAACCCTGGTCGTTGTCGCAGCCATCGCTGCTGGACAGAGGAGATGGGAGCACTGCACTGCTGCTGGCATCGCCGCTGTGGTGATGATCGTGGCCGCCGCTGTACTTGAGATGAGATCCGCGAACCCGATCGTTCTCTCGGTGCTGCGCGGAAGCAGGGACTTCCAAACGGCGACAGCGGTGTCCGCTGCGATGAACTTCGTCGGAATCGGCATTGTCTTCGTGCTCTCCCTCTATCTGCAGACCATCAAGGGGGAATTACCGCTCGCCACCGGGATCAAGATGCTGCCGTTGTTCGTTCCGCTCGCCGTCTGCGCACCCCTGACCGGTCGACTCGCCGCGAGGGTAGGCCCCCGCCCCCCGATTGTCGCGGGCCTCGGCATCGGCACCCTCGGGTGCAGCGCACTCGTTGCCACCACCAACACGAGCCCCTACCTGCTGATCGCAGCCGGGATGTTCGGCCTCGGACTCGGCATGGGCCTGCTCACCCCATCGGTGGTGGCGCTGGCGATGCAGTCGAGCCCCGCGGATCTTTCCGGAATAGCATCCGGAGTGAACAACACAGCACGCCAGGCCGGGAGTGCGGTCGGCGTAGCGATCTTCGGTGCCTTCGTCGGAATGAGTTCCTCACCCTCGGAATTCACACATGGTCTGCGCATCTGCGCCGTCGTATCCATCGTCGTGTGGGCACTGGCGGCCGCACTCGTTGCGGCCCGTGGACGAACACCTACAGCACGCCAGCAGGTGCCGCCGGTGTCCGTGCGATAAGACCGCATCCTTGTCTGGATGTGCTTAGCGTTCAATAGATGCGCGAGTCTCAAGAACTCGGCTGCGCAGGGTTTCTTTTCTCGATGCGCGGCAGGGCGGCCTGCTCAGTGAGGTAATGGTTGCGGTCGACTGCGGCGGCGAGCCTGGTCCGCACCGATCCGTGCGCCTCGGCCGAGGCCGCTGCGAACGGCGACGAGGCGATTGCGGTAGGCATCCCGACGCGTCCGATCGCCGAGCGCTCCTGACGCCTGACTCGGAGAGGTCGTGTCGGTCGTAAAGTCGGCGGGCTCCGGGCGATTGCGTTCACAGTCGATTCCGGTGACGGCCGCCCAGGTCGTCCCGAATCTCGATCGTCAAACAGAGAACTTCGGTGGCGGTCGAATACAACCGAAGAGCGACGATCAAGATCGGCCGGGACTGAAGTACGGGCGGACGGTCGGGCCGCCTTGCGCTCCGCCGAACACCGATTCGTGTAGGCGCGGAGGGCGAATGGAAACGATCCGGACCGGCACCGTGCTGACGAACAGTCCGATTGCGCCTTCCCCGCGAAATCGTCGACGCGCTGCCCCGTATGTGGATGGACGGGTCGATGGATGGAGAGAGAAGAGACTGACTGACTGATTGATGGACCGTAGTAGGGGCAGTCCCTACTGCCACGCCACCACTATGGGATGGATGGATGATGTGGAGAGTGGACTGATGGATGGATGGATGGATGGATGTTCACCTATGGCGGTTCGTCGTGGGCTGCATGCCGATTGGATAGGCTGACCCCTCGGTAATCACACCTAACGATGGCCGCGAATCACACAGCAATTTGGATACGTTCCAGTTCTGCCATGTCACATCGACATCGCGCCGACCATCCTCGAGGTGGCGGGCATCCCGGAGCCGGACTTCGTCAACGGCGTGATGCAGAGGCAGCATCCACGAACCACTTGTCTGGCTCCACTTGGCGTCGACCTGGCGTCCGGCGATTCGGTAGTCGATCTCATCTACACCTCGAAGCCAAACTCCCGCTGGGCATTGATCTCGAACAGAGTGCCGAAGTGGGTCTTCCTTATCTGTTCATGCCGTTGTTCGTTGCAAGCCATCAGTAACAAGCATGGGCATCTGAGGGATACCTCAAGAGACGTCAGATCTTGACGCCCACATTGGCAGCGGATCAAACAGAGGGGGTTTCTAGTGTCAGTGGCTAGGAAGTGTGCAGTCGGGATCATGGCTGCAGCAGTAACGATGGGGGTGGCGCTCTCTGGTACGACTGCAGCGTCTGCATCCGACCTGGACTCAATTGGTGCGACGGCGTCCGGTCTGGCAGTTGGTAACATCATGGCGCCGACTGGACTCACGGGTCAGGCAGTGACGGCGGCATGGAATGCTCACATTCCTATCTATGCGGTGGTGTCGATGCAGAACCGCAAGTATCCGAGGGGCACCATGCAGATCTTCGAGTACCGCAGGGTGCGGAGTTTCGATGATCTGGGTACGGGTTACACGAAGTTCATCGGGTTTGGGGCAGAGGCTCCGGACACGTTCTGGATGATCCGCAACAGCGACACCATCTCCGTGAACATGCGTGAGTACTATCCGGAGGATCTCGCCTCCTCGTGGCCGATCTTCGACGATACCTCTCAGAAGTTCCTGCATAGCCCTCTCGTTCAGCTCCCTGACAACGGACCTGCTGTAGGGGTTTCATTTATCCGGTAGGTCAATGCACAGACGAAAGCCCCCGATGCAGTACATGTACCGGGGGCTTTCCCATACCTAGCTGTTCGGCTCGACGAGTACTCGGCGACGTCTCGCGAGCGCGCGGCGCGCGCTTGGAAGGACGGCCTGCTCGACAGCCAGGTCGCCCGTGTGAACGACCTGCCAACCGACGAGACGATCCGGCCCAGCACGACGACCGACGTGCTCGCCACGCCGGCGGCGGCGTCACCTCGTCTCTGTGCGACACGAGGAGTTGTCAGCGGCAGCCCGCTCCGGCAGATAGCTACCCCGCCCCGGCAGCGAAATCCATGGATTCCGCGGCTCGACCTCGACCACATCACGGAAGCGGTCGTCCGTAGCGGGATCGACATTCGGCCCAGTCTGGATGCGAATCGCGCCGTAATCGGGTCGGAGGTCCGCTGAATCGGGCCAGCGAGGTCCAGTTGAGGGGAATCGGTCTCGGAAACCCGGCAGCGGGTCCAATTGGTGAACGCAACGGGAGTTGATGGGTGAAGACCCTATGGGTGGATGGAATGGAGGGGTGTTCACCTATGCCGGTTCTGGTGCGCTGCACGCGGATTGGATAGGTTGACCAGTTGGTGATCGCACTTGGTGATGGCTCCAGATCACACAAATCTGGAAGGTTTCCAATCTCAGTTGCTCGCAGAACCGGTTGGGGAGGACGAACTGGAAGAGGATCAGGGCGTCGGGGTTGTGAGCTGAGGCGCGGACGTCCCGATCTCGACCAGCTGCACGGTCGGTCCTACCTGTAGATCGGCCTGACGACCGGACAAGGCGCGGGTCCTCATGAGCCCGTCTTGTCCAAGCTCATGAACGGCGCGCGCCCTCGACCATTCCGGCAGAGTCACATGCAGGGGTGCCGCCGGCACCTGCAGCTCGCGATCAGCGTTGACGTCCCACACGGGTGCAGCGCGCCAGACGGCCAAGAAGAACGTGCCGTCAGACTTTTGTAGCAGCGAGGTCTGGATGTCGCGCGCTTGAGTTGCGAGCGAGTAGTCGAGCCGGCCCGGCTGGAAGTTCGCCCCCTGTGGGTCGGACAGAAGGCGAATCAGGCCCTGAAGCGCCTTGAAGGACTCCTTCGGCTTACCCGTGGAGTCGAGCAGCCCGAAGTTCGCCTCCTTGTCATTGGGATTGGCCTTCTGGTCGACCAACTCGTACAAGAAGGCCCGCCTGATCCCCGCGTCGTAGCTGCCGAGAAGGAGTCGCGGGATATAGATGGCCGCAGCTGTTCGACTCACGCCTGAGTCAGATGTGGGGCTGTTGTAGTAACCGGTCTCGGTGCTTATCACCGGCTGCTGTGTTGTGACGGGTCGTGCGATGTAGTGGAGGTTCCAGAGCAGGCTCCCATAGCCGTTCGGGCCCCATCCTCGCGTCTCTGGGTTTCTGTCGGACGGGTAGTAGTGAATGTTGCCGTAGTCGGTAAGGCTGCTCAGATCGCCTAGGGCCCGCGTGGATTCGGTCTTGGTCAACGAGGGCCCGATGATTCCGACGCCATTGAGGGTCGGAGTAGACCGCACCGTTGAGGCCAGTCGCTCCTGAACGGTGCGCGTCCTTGCCGCCCAGTCTGAGACATTTTGTGCGTCTGGTTCGTTGACGCCTTCGAGTGTTCTGACGGCGTCCTTTCCGCCGGACCACGCAACGACATCGGCCAGCTTGTTGAAGTCGGTGGCTTGGCCCCAAGGTGTCTGCATGGAGGAAAGGAGGTTGAACTTCATGCCGGACTGAGCGAGGTCGCGCAGGCGCTGATAGTAGGTCGAACCGGCGCTAGCTGCCGGATAGGTATAGATCCCGTCACGGAGGTTCTTCACCCCCAGCTCGAGCAGCCTGGGCTTGATGATGTCGTCGAATCGGTTATAGATGGTGTCGGTGTAGTGCAGGTGGACATTGACGCCGATCGAGTCGACGAATGCCGCGGCGGAGGACGCCTGCTGGCTAGGACTGGAGGTCGAAGCAACCGGAGTGTCGGCTCGGCTCGGCGCGGGTACGAGCAGGGTCGTGGCAGTGAGGGCGGCCACGGCAAAGCCGACCACGACGCGAGTTGAGGAGGTGCGATGCATGCCCATGCGACCATAATGTCCGCTTCGGACCGTTACGTCCGCAAAGGGCCGAGTGGGCCTGGCCGCGAGGTCTGGTCCAGACGCCTGGACCAGAACCGGCTGACGGTGCACCGCGGGTACTTTCGTGGCTTCGGAATCCGCCGCTATACCTTGCTCATCGGGTTCACCCTCGCCGTGCTTAACCTTCTCAACCTGCACGACTGTCCGCTTTCGGTGCCGGGTGGGTTGGTAGGCAGTGTCAGGTGGTGAAGACGTCGTTGAGGGTGACCATCGCCAGTTTTCGGGCGCGGATGATGTCGAGGAGTTCGCCGTAGACGTGGGTGACCGGCGGATGATTGGCGTGTCCAATGATGATTGTCTGGGGGTTGAAGTAGGTGTGGGCGCATTCGAGCAGGTACTGCTCGGTGATCAGTCCGGAGTCGGACAATGAGCCGTACCAGAGGGTGGGCACGGTGTATCCGTGGTCCGCGGCGATGTTGTCGACAGTGCTGTTGCGGTATCCGAACGGCGGTCGGTAGTAGGGGGTGCCGTCGACCCCAAAGGTGTTGTGCAGGAACGTCTTGGTGCGCGTGAACTGTGATGAGATCGCGGTAGCGGACAGTGATGTCAGGTCGGGATGGTCCCAGGTGTGGTTTGCCAGCTGGATCTGGCCGGACTCGACCAGTGGGCGTAGTGCCGCTTTGTGGTCGGTCCACGAGTCGTAGGCGCCGGTGACGAAGAAGGTGAAGCGGGCGCTGCTGTCGCGGGCGAAGCGGATGTAGGCGCCGACGACCTCGGAGCTTGCCCCGTCGTCGACGGTCAGTGCCAGATTGTTGCCCTGGCCGGGGATGGCGGTGACCGCCCCGGCTGGGACGGGTACCCGCGCGGACCGGGCCGGTGGGCCTTGTAGCGGGGCTGGCTGGGTGCTGACCAGCGGCGTTGCCGGGGCCGGGGCAAGCGGTTCAGCTGGTGTCGCTGTCCCCTGCTGGGCGGAGGAGGTCGGCGCGCAGCCGGAGAGGACTGTGGTGCCTGCGGCGAACATGGCCAGGAAGGCCCGTCTGTCGAATTGTGGCGGAAACATGTTGTGGTTATTGACCTTCGATAGTGGGGGTGTAAGCGGTCTGGCGGGCTGTTGCCCTCGTGTTTGTCGGAGAGTGCAAACAGTGATGCCTGATCCACCGAGCTCGTCGTGCGGACAACTGCCCGAGCAGCCGGGGCAGCTGTGCACGGGCAGTTCCACCGACGAGTTTTCCTTCGCAGTCGGTCGTTCCGGTGCTGAGCAGCGGTCCGGTCTCAGGGTCGATCACCAGTCGGTCGACGTAGCCCTCCTCGAAGGTGAACTCGAGGACATCGCCGGACCACCCGGGCCGGTCCGCGCCGACACCGAGGTCACGCCCACAAAGCCTCGCTGGTGTCGTCAGCGTTCGGATGACGCCACGCCTGAGCGCCCCTTGAAGTCCGGCTCCTGTAGCCGTGTGACCAGCTTCGGGTGCCCATCACGCACCCGCCGGGCGACGTCGACGAACGAGCGGACGAGTGGCGAGTCGGTGTCGCGCGGCCACGCGACCGTGACCTCGCTGTGCTCGACGTCGGTGATCGGCAGTAGCTTCACCCCGGGATGGGGGATCCAGCGTGCGCACGCCACCGACACCGAGATGCAGACGCCGGCCATCACCTTCTGGTACACCTCCAGCAGGCCTGTAGAGCGGGTCACGACCCGTCCGGGACTTCCGCCTCGATGCTCGTCGAGTTCCCAGAACGCGTTCCACACCGGGTCGGTGCTCGCCGCCCCGGACAGCTGCTCGTCGATCAGGTCGGCCGCGCAGACCGAGGTGCGATCGGCGAGGTGGTGATCGGCCCGTACCAGCGCCACCAATGGCTGGGTGAACAGGTGAAGGAAGTCGACTCGGTCGGTGGTCAGTGGGCGGCGCACGAACGCCACGTCGACCAATCCGTCATTCAGCCCGCAGGACGGATCGTCGTAGTTGAACTGGCGCATCTCGATCGTGGCGCCGGGGTGGCGATCACGGAACGCCGACATGATCGGCTCGGTCAGGGTCAGCGCGGCCCCCTCGACGAAGCCCAGCACCAACCGCGTGCTTTCGGTGCGCTGCATCAAGCGGGCGCGCCCGACCGCGGCGTCCATGGCAGCCAGCGTCGCGGTGGCGTCCTCGTAGAACGCCGCACCGGCAGCAGTCAGGGTCACGTTGCGTGTGGTGCGCGCCAGTAGCGTGACGCCGAGGGACTGTTCGAGCAGCTTGATCTGGACGCTCAGTGCCTGCTGCGAGAAGTACAGCTTCTGCGCCGCGCGGGTGAAACTCAGCTCCTCCGCGACAGCGACGAAGTACCGGAGTTGACGCGACTGGATCTCCTTCCCCGCTACCACTCTTCAGCCCCCGCGCTGGTCTGTGCCGATCGGTGCCCGAACGCCGGCCTCGCCCTGTCGCCGAGCTCAATCCGGCGGCTTGACAGGCGGTTGGGCCGGTGGGGCAGGGGACGGCACAGGGCGGCCGAACGCGGGTTTCCGGCCTGCCGGAACAGGACCCTGCGTTCCGGCCCACCCTCTCGATGCGTGGACCTCGCGACAGCCGCGACGGTCGATCCACGAGAGAGGCGATAGTGCGAGTGGAAGAAGATCTGAAACAGCAGTCCACGACGAATCGACAAGGCATTGGTGTCATTACGGGGCGCGGTCCGATTCCTTGCGTACACCAGAATGCGAACAGCGGATCCTCTCCTTACCCGGGGCATCGGAGATCGACGGAGGTGCATGCAACGCGGCCTCGACCTCCTCGGCGAACACCTTCTCAGTTCCTCGCCAATCTCCGCCGTTACCGGTGTCGATCCGTCGGCCGATATCGCGCTGCCGTTGGCTCGGCGCATTCGCGGTCCTTCCAGTCAAGGGGGAAGCAGGGTCGGCGCGTAACTGGAGAGGTCACGGCGCGAGCTCTGGCAGAGTCACGATGCACGCGGCAGGTCGGTCCGGGACCGCTCGACAGCCGCGCGCATGTCGTCGTCGATGCCGATCTCGTACTGGGCCACGGGAGGGTGGGTTGTCGCGAATGCCGCGACATCGCGCTCCTCGAGTTCGAGCGCCTGCCTGGCGCCGCGCAGGCACACCACTGCCACCGGGTCCCACTTCGGCACAGGGCTGTATTCGTCCGCGCACAGCACAACGCCGGTGACCGCTGGTTCGGTGTCGAGAATTGCGGCTACGAGCGCGACCTCTGCTCCGTCGAGCATCGTCATGGTCAGGTCCTCTCACATACGGGGAACGGGGAGATCCGATGCGAGGAAGGGCATCTGGGTGATCAGGCGACGTGTTGTCGAACACTGCCCCTGCGCTCGCTTTATCCGACGGGCGCGACGGCGTCGGGCGTGACGGTCACGCCTTCAGCCAGGTCCACGAGTTGGGCATCGGTCAACCCGATGCCACTCCACGCCTGCAACAGCAGCGAATGCACTCCGTCCGTGTAGTGCAGCGTCCGAGTACCCTCGTCCACGTTGATCACCGCCGGCGCTCCGTGGACCGAGACCGCACCCTCCTCGACCGAGGGCGCTGTGTCCGCCGACTCGAGACTGACCGCACTGGATTCGAGCGCTCTAACCGACTGGCGCGACCACCGCGTCGGTGGCCGTTACACCTTCAGCGAAGGCCACGAGCTGGGCATCGGTCAGCCCGATATTGCTCCAGGCTTGGATCTCGAACGAGTTGTTCCCGACGGTGTATTCAAGCGTTCGGACGCCGTCCTCGACCCCGACCGCGATCGCCCCCAGTTGACCGTTCACGGTGACCGGGGTTCCCTCGTATGAGGTCGGGGCGTTCCCGGACTTGAGCGCCACCATGATCTTGTCTATGAAGAAGTTCGCAGGAGTGTTGTCTCCCTCGCGAGCGATGGTGAGGTAGGCGGGTTCCGATCCTTGCAGGACGTAGCCCTCAGGGATGCTGGTGACCGTGAAGCCCGGCAACTGCTGCCCGGTGTAGGCCACGAGGCGCACAGAGGGCTCGGAGTGCACGAGACTATCCGGCCCGACAGCGACCGGCGGGTTCGTCGCCGAGTCGGTAATGGCGGTGTGACCGAGGACGCCGGTGGCGGCGACCGCGAAGGCGAAGCTCACGCCGACAACGCCCCGACGGACACGGCGGCGGGTGAGGGCCACACGTCCGCGGTGCAGATCCTGACCGATCACCTCCTCGGCAACAGACGACGGAACATCGACGTTCAGCTGCGCGAGACGCTCATTGACATTCATGGGGTTCTCCTCAGATGGATCTGGTAGGCCGGTTGGGGCCTAGACGGAACGGGATAGTGGGGTGGGTGTCGCGATGTCGATCACGGCAGGGGCGGGCTCGAGCTGACGTCGCAGCTTCTCGAGACCGCGCGACGCCTGACTCTTGACCGTGCCGGCGCTGCAGTCGAGAGCATCGGCCGTTTCTTCGACACTGAGCCCTTCGACGTACCGGAGCACGACCGCCGCCCGCATACGCGGCGGCAACGTCGCCAATGCCGACAGCAGCTGATGGTCGATGCATCCGTCCACCACGTCGAGCGGATGGCCGTGGGAGGTGAATGCAATATCGGGAACATCATCGACACAGCGTTCACGGCGCACGGCCGGCCGGCGGTGATGATCGATGAGGTTGTTGACCAACACCCTGCGGGCGTAGGCGTCAACGTTCGTCTTCCGGACACGCGACCACTTGAGGTAGAGGCGAACGAGCGTCACCTGGACAAGGTCCTCGGCCAGGTGCGCGTCGCCGTTGGTGAGCAGTGCTGCCGATCGCAGAAGCGCCGCACGCCGCTGCCGGACGAATCCTTCGAACTCAGTGTCGCGGTCCGACTTCATATCACCACCGAGTTCGCAGGATCGAAACTGTTCATGCCCTACTAACGGAACCCACGACCGGATCGGTTGCATGGCTGCCGAACCTACGACTAAACCAACCAGCCCCTGTGACCTTCAGCCCAAGGTGGCGGGGTTTTGACAGGGTTATGTGGCGCCGAGGGTCGCGCAGGGCGCGACCCGGAGCAGTGCGGCGGTGCCGATCATCGAGGCACGGCGGGCGCGGGTACTACGCATGGGGACCTTTCGGATTGAGCGTGTGCGGGTATTGCCAAAGGCGTTGGGGCCCGTGTCGGTTGCGCGGACTGTATGGGGTGATGCCCGTCGTCGGCTACCGAAAATTGGTGGGATGTATACCGGGCGTAGCGGCGCGTGTTGGCGGCCCGGCCCAGCAGGTCGAGGCCGAGTGTCGCGTTCGTCAGCAGTTCGGGGCGCCGCTGGAGTCGAAGCCGCTGGTAATACGAGAGCGGTGCGTCGCTCCACAAATTCGGTGAGTAGGGCGCGATAGCTGCCACGGGCGCTGACGCGGCGGTTCCACTGCTTCGTATCCCCGAAACGCGCGTTCGAGGCAATGAAGGACCGCTATCGGTGGTCGTCGCTCTGGTAAGTGCCTACTTCAGTGCCCGCCCGGCGGCCTTCGTCATCCGCCGGGCGGGCTCTGGTGTCACCCACCTCGGGAGCGGATGGCACCGCAGAGGGTGTCGGCCCTCGTGCGCCCTTCGGCTATCGCCCGGCAGGGCTCTGGGAGATGTGATCCCGTAGGCGGTGCAGGAACCTCTCGCGATGTCCGCGGAGCAGCTCCGCTTCGGCGGCATCGATGGCTTCCTCGTGCTGCTCGACTCGGCGCAGTTCGAGTGCGCGTGTGACGCGCGCCGGTGCGGTCTGGTCGTGCAGTTGACGGGCTCGAGCGGCGGCTGACTCGTCATTGAGCAGGTAGGCGGCCGCGCGATCGCAGTCGATGAGGATTCGCTCGTATCCCAGACGCAGTGGGGACTCTTCGGGGAGTCGCACGATGGCGACGTCCTCGATCAGTTGGAGCGGTAGGCGTGCGAGCCGGTAGTTGAATCTGGCCACCGCCAGGGGGAGGCCGAGCACGGATTGATCGTATCGGTAGCGAGACGGGCCGGTTTGTGGAAGATCGGCGGGGAATTCTCTCTCGAGGTCTTGTGGTGGCGGTGGTCTGAGTGGAGTCTGGTGACCGGACCGCGCCTGCACGGCGTCGGTCGTATTCCCTTGGGCCGTGCATGCTTGCGAGAGGCCGCCGGTGTGTCAGGGCGCCGACGGCCTCGCCCATGAAACGAGCCCTGCCGAATGTTGCGCACCGCCAGGGCTCGTGTGCCACACACAGGGGGATGGGAGTGGCACATTCAGGAAATCGACGATGCAGGGCGTCGCGTTACCGCCGCGCGCCGGGCCGCGGCCGCAAGGCGGTGGAACGCGGTTTTGGCCCCTTCACCGCCTCCTCCGCGTCGACCGCCCGCTCGAGCTGCACCCATACTTCTGAATGCGTCTCGGCCGTGGGCCGTCAGTTGTGGTGGAGGATGGGGTTGTCGGTGATCGCGGCATCCACCAGCCCCGTCTTGCCTGCAGCACCTTCCTTGACGAACGCGGTCAGGAGGGCGCCCAGCGCGCGATGCAGCTCGGCGGGGTCGGCGTGGCCGACGATCTCCGCGCCGAGGTCGCCGAGCTGGGGGGCAAACCATTCCAGATCAGTGAACGAGTAATGACGTGCGGTGGGGACGGCCACATATGCGATGTCCCGTCCGGGGAGCCCGAGCAGCCGGGAGAGGGCAGGATCCGTATCGGGGTCGGTATCGGCGCTCGTGACCACGAGCGTGGGGACCGCGGCGCCCACATTCGCGACCGGCCCCCACGGCGTCCCGTCCAGGTCCACGGCCCCGACGATGCGCCGGTCATCCGCTGCCGCCTGCAACGCGGCGGCGCCGCCAAGCGAATGGCCCATCGCGATCACCCGTGAGGTGTCCAGCGCGCCCGCCAGGCCGGCAGGCAGAGCCAGCCCGTCCGGATCCGTTCCGCCACCGTTCAAGCCCGAGAGCAGATCGAGTGCGCCGATGAGGTCACGCGCCCGCGCGGCAGTCGCGTCGTCGGACAGCGCGCGGAGACGGTCGGTGTCGGAGGCGGCATTCTCGAACTGTGCAGCCCGCGTTCCTATCCGAACGGTCCCGTCAGGGAATCGGATCGCCGCGGAGTCCCCCGGATGATCCACGGCTAGCACCGCGATCCCATCGCTGGCAAGCTGCTCCGCGATCGCCGTGCTGGTGGTCCGGGTGCTGCCCAGCCCGGGTGAGAAGACCACCACCGGGACGCCTGCCCCCGCCCCCGCGGCATCCGCACCGGCCACCGAGTTCGTGACGATGCGCTCGAGGCCGGGGATGCTTGCGGCATCCACCCCCAGCAGCTGTGCCAGGGCGGGGGCCTGGACGGTGGCGACCTCCGGCTCCAACCATGTGGCCCGCGCTTGGTCGGCCCGTGTCTTGGCTGGATACCAGAGCTGCACCATGGTCTGCTCCCGCTCCGCGACGGGATCTGCTCTTACGTGAAACGTCATCGTGCCGACCTCTGACGCCCCGCCCGGTTCCGGCAGTACAAACGGGGAAAGGTCGATGTGCGCTGCGCGGCACCCGGTCAGGCCACACACCATCGCCACCGCCGCCACGGACAGCACCATCCGAACACTGCTGATCAACGCCCAACCTCTCCACCACAACCGGCGCTCATGCCGGAAGTCCACCCCACAAGCCACTGACAATCACCCGCATACGAGATTCCCTCAGTCGACAAGACGCCACCCGCCTTCACGCCCGACCCGGCACCGACAGCCGCACAGTAGGCATGGTGATCAGCGCACTTGTCCCTCCCTGTTATGGGACAGACCAGACGCCGTGCCCTGCCGGTCCCGCCCATTGCTCATTGAGCGGACGGACTGTAGCCCATGGGAAACCACTCCGCTGGTTCTGTTGCTGTGTTGGAATTTCGGCGGCCACCTCAACTGAGGAGCTGGGTTTGCACAGGCTCGCCCCCGGGGTCGCCCGGCAATTCCGCGACTACAGAGCACAATCGGCCCGCTAAGGGAGCGGTATTCGACTTGTTGCCTGGCGTCCGCCACGCTTGACAGCGACTGACTGCCCGATTCCTGGAAAATTCGGCCGAGAGGGGGCCTGCTGAGGCAATGGGTGAACCCAAACAGCGCTGATGGGTGAACACCCTTGAATCGCGATGGAATGGTGGGTGGAACTGGATGGATGGAGGGGTGTTCACCTATGCCGGTTCGCGCTGGGATGCATGCGAATCGGATAGGTTGAACAGTCGGTTATCACACTTAAGGAGGGCTCCAGATCACACAAGAACTGGATGAGTTCCAGGGTGCAGATCGATCGTTCCGTCGCCACTGATGCAGCTGTTCCTCGCGTTGCAGAGTCACCTAGTCGAGTTCGTAATGAACTCGTTCGCGCGGTGGGTGATGTGGTCGTGCAGGCGGGTGACAGCGGCGGTCGGCCGATGATTGCCCGTGGCGAGCCCGATGGTCCGGTGGCTCACCCCGGGCAGGGGGATGCTCACGAGGTCGGGGTGAGGGGTTTCCGCGGCCGGTAGCAGGGCAATACCGAGACCGTGCCCGACGAGGACCCGGATCGTCTCGAACTCGCTGATCTCGAATGCTACGTGCGGGTTGAACCCTGCATCGGCGCACCATGAGTCGAGGCTCTGCCGCAGGTGGTAGGACGGTGGGCTGGCGATGAAGCGCTCTGCGGCGAGTTCTGCGAGGTCGACCTGCGTGCGTCTGGCCAGCGGGTGGGTGCGCGCGACGTGGAGCAGGATGCGCTGGTGTCCCAGGACCGTCACGGGCAGGTCGTCGGGCGGCGGGATCATCACGGCGAGGTCGAGGCGGCCGTCGCGCACCATCCCGGCGAGCGCTTCACCGTGTGCCTGCACAAGATGCAGTCGAATTCTCGGCGCTACCCGGTGAAACTCGGCGAGCAACGAGGGGATGCTCACCGGTCCGAGGGTGAGAGGAAACCCGAAGCGCACGAGACCGCTGTCGGGGTCGGCGTTGCTGCGCACCGCACTCACGGCGTCATCGAGTGCCCACACCAGGTCTCGGGTTCGTTCGTGGAGTTCGCGTCCGGCGGTGGTGAGGGAGACTCCGCGTCCGATCTGTTGGAACAGGGGCACCCCCAGCGTGTGCTCCAAGGCCTTGAGGCGTCGGCTCAGTGACGACTGCGGCACGCCGAGCTGTTCCGCTGCGCGCGTGATGTGGCCTTCACGGGCGGCGGTGTCGAAGGCGGCCAGCAGCGGAACTGCGGCCGCAGCCTCGTCCGAAAGGAACCGATCCATATTCGGATCATAAGGCCTCGATCTGGTCATTGGACGGATGAGTGGCGTGGGAGCACCCTGGGTACCACCACCGGCGACGAGGAGTGCGATCCCATGGACCACAGTGAATCAGTAAGCGCGGGAACGGGTATCGACCACGAGGTAGTCGACGTCGTCCTCATCGGTGGAGGCATCATGTCCGCAACGCTGGGTGCGTTGCTCGCCAGGTTGCAGCCTGATTGGTCGATGGTCGTACTCGAGCGTCTCGGCGAGATCGCGGGTGAGAGTTCGGGTCCGTGGAACAACGCCGGTACCGGCCATGCCGGGCTGTGCGAGCTCAACTACATGCCCGATCCCGGGGACTCGGCGAAGGCCGAGGCCATCGGCCGGCAGTTCCACCTCTCTCGCCAGCTCTGGGCCGCGCTGGTCGAGGGCGGTGACCTGCCCACTCCCGCGTCGTTCATCAACTCGACGCCGCACATGGACGTCGTCTTCGGCGATCGTGATGTCGACTATCTGCGGCAGCGGTTCGCCACGCTGCAGCGCTCGCCGCTGTTCTCGGCGATGCAGTACACCGAGGATCCCGAGACGATCCGCGGGTGGGCGCCACTGTTGGTGGAGGGCCGTACCGTTGCCGAGCCGATCGCCGCGACGCGCTACGAGGCCGGCACCGACGTTGATTTCGGTGCTCTGGCCCAGGCCCTGGTCCACGCCATGACCGACCGTGGGGCGCAGGTCCGCCTGCGTCACGAGGTCACCCGACTGGCGCGGGGAGCCGATGGTCTGTGGACCGTGGCGGGCCGTGATCGCACCGGCGGAAAACGCTTTCGGCTCCGATCTCGGTTCGTCTTCGTCGGTGCTGGCGGATACGCGCTCAAGCTCTTGCAGAAGGCAAAGGTTCCGGAGGTGCGTGGGTACGCAGTCTTCCCACTCGGCGCGCAGTTCCTGCGCACCAGCAACCCCGACGTCGTCGCACGGCACAACGCGAAGGTCTACAGCCAAGCCTCCGTCGGTGCCCCACCGATGTCGGTGCCCCACCTCGACCGGCGAGTGGTCGACGGTCGCCCGTCGCTGATGTTCGGGCCCTACGCCACCTTCAGCACCAGGCTCCTCAAACACGGCAGGCTCACCGACCTGTTCACCACAATCCGACTGCGCAACATCACGCCGCTGCTCGCCGTCGGCGCCCAGAACCTGCCGCTCTTGCGCTACCTGATCGGTGAGCTGCTGGCATCACGGAGACGAAAGCATGCGCAGCTGAGGCGTTTCTATCCAGGCGCGGACCCCGCCGACTGGGAGCTGGTGCGGGCGGGCCAGCGCGCCCAGTTGATCAAGCCGGACGCGCGAAGGGTCGGTGTACTGACCTTCGGGACCGAACTGGTCACTGGGGCCGACGGGACCATCGCGGGACTGCTAGGCGCATCACCCGGTGCCTCGATCGCCCCGTCCGTGATGGTCGATCTCCTCGCCACGTGCTTCCCCGAACACCACGAACAATGGGAGCCGACGTTGCTTGAGCTCATGCCAGCGATCGAGACTCGAGTGGACGCAGACCAGCGCAGTGTCGACAGCAACCTCGACCGCACCGGACGAATCCTCGGCGTGGCATAGCGATCCATCGCGCTACAAGGCGTGACGTGAGAGCTAGGACGACAAGGCCCCGAAGAAGTTCCAGGCATCCACGGCCAACTGCACGACGGGTGTGAGGACGGAGCGAAGGAAGTCGGCGACCGGCAAAGGTAGACCACCCAACGGGTCAAACCCTGGCGGGCTTGCGTTCGCCACGCCTCCTCCGAGCAATACGAGCGCACCAACCAGCCCCACTGTGATCGCAGCTCTCAACTTCGTCATGCCCTGTTCGTCGCGCCGTACTGGACGGTTGTTACTCGCGATCTCGTTCATGCGCGCGCCCGCGCAGCCGTGGAGGGATGAAGGGGCGACCGTATAGGGGTGGAATCCGGACAATCCGATCGCTGCCGGTGCGCATTGGTGAACCCAAGCGGGCTTGCTGGGTGAACACCCTCGCGACAGACAGACCGACTGAGAGAGACCGATCCGATGGATGGATGGATGGAGGGGTGTTCACCAATGACGGAGCGTGGTGGGCTGCATGCGGATTGGGTATGCCCACCGGTCGGTAATCACACCTAAGGACGGGTCCAGATCACACAAATCTGGATGAGCTCCAGGGTGCAGAAGGCTCCTTCATCGTCGCAGTCGAGTCGCGGCTGCCGTTGATCGCCACAGTATGGCTCTGGCAGCGCCTCTGTCGCTGACCACTCTCTGCTACTGTTCTAGAACACTAGAACACTAGAACGTATGGAGGTGGGTGTGGCCATGTCACCAATGGGAGACCCCGGGTTGTCTGGCAGGTTCGGCAGATTCGGTGGGAGATACGTCCCCGAGGCGCTCGCACCGGCATGCCGCGCGGTCGAAGCGGGCTTCCGTGATGCGTGGGCGGACCCGGAGTTCCGGGCAGTACTCAGCCGACTGCTCGCCGAGTACTGCGGACGGCCGACGCCCGTCACACGGGCACTGCGGTTCTCCGAGGCGCTCGGCGTCCGCGTCCTACTCAAGCGTGAGGACCTCAATCACACCGGCAGCCACAAGCTCAACAATGCTCTGGGACAAGCGCTCCTGGCTCGCAGAATGGGCAAGCATGAACTCATGGCGGAAACCGGCGCCGGCCAGCACGGCGTCGCGACGGCAACGGCCGCAGCACTGCTCGGCATGAAGTGCACCGTGTACATGGGCGAGGTCGACATGGCCCGGCAGGAGCTCAACGTCTACCGGATGGAAATGCTGGGCGCGCAAGTTATTCCGGTTCTGAGTGGAGCCAGGACGCTGAAGGATGCCACCAGCGAGGCCTTTCGGCATTGGGTCACCCGCACGGACGAGAGCCACTACTGCCTGGGCTCGGTGCTCGGGCCGCACCCCTACCCGTGGATCGTTCGCGAGTTCCAATCGGTGATCGGGATCGAGGCCGCGGCGCAGTGCGCGCAGTTGCTCGACGGCGGAGTCCCCGATGTCGTCGTGGCGTGCGTCGGCGGCGGGTCGAACGCGGCAGGAACGTTCGCCGGGTTCGCCTCGTCGAATGCGCGACTCGTCGGTGTCGAGGGAGCCGGTGGCGCTGGTGCGACGAACGGAACCCCCGGCGTACTGCACGGCTCGATGTCGTTGTATCTGCAGGACGATGCTGGCCAGGTACTCGAAGCGCATTCCGTCGCTGCCGGTCTCGACTATCCGGGACTGGGGCCGGAGCATGCCCACCTCGCTGAACTCGGACGCGCGGAGTACGTGACCGTCACCGACGAGCAGGTCCTCGAAGCCGCCGGCCAGCTCGCACGACTCGAAGGCATCCTCCCCGCCCTGGAGTCCGCGCACGCGCTCGCCTGGGTCGCGCAGGCCGCCTGCGACCGACAGCTCGCCCCCGACTCCACCGTCCTGGTCACGGTGTCCGGTCGAGGCGACAAGGATGCCGAACAAGTCAGGAGACTCGACCGTGAACGTGCTTGAGACGACCCTCCACCAGGTCCGCGACAGCGGCTCCAAGTGCCTGATCGGCTACGTCATGGGCGGGATCCGAGAGGATTGGGCCGACCTCGTGCAGGCCATGATCGACGGGGGTGCTGATGCCGTCGAGATCGGACTTCCGTTCTCCGACCCGATGCTGGACGGGGCGATCATCCAGCGCGCCTCGCTCGCCGCTTTGGAGCGGGGCGCACGGGTGGAGCGCATTCTCGACGAACTCCCGGACGTGTCCGTGCCGCTGATCGCCATGACCTACTGCAACCACCTGGTCTCGCGCGGCGTCCCGAACTACCTGGGTGCGATCGCTGCCGCCGGTATCGGTGGGTCCATTGTCGCGGACCTGCCGTTCGAGGAGTCGTCGGACTACATCGCGGCCGCCCGCACTGCGGGCGTGTCCCCGGTACTTATGGCGGCCCCGTCCACGTCGGCGGACACGGCGCAGCAGATCACACGGGCCAGTGGCGGATTCGTTTACGCGATGGGCTCGATGGCACCGACCGGGCCGCACCGGACCACGGGCGAAGGCGGGTGGGAGTCCGCGCACCGCCTCCGGTCGGCGGACGGTCTGCCGGTCGTGATCGGGTTCGGAATCGACTCACCCGAGCGGGCAGCACGGGCCGTTCGGCACTCCGACGGCGTGGTCGTCGCCTCGGCGCTGATGGCCCCGGTGCTCGACGGTGCTACCGCGGCGTCGATCATGGGAACCGTCCAAGACTTCCGCCAACGACTCGACGAGGCAGCAATTCCGTGACCAGGCACTCCCGACTGCCCAAGTACCTGGCGATCTACGACGACCTACGGGCCAGGCTCGACACCGGCGAATGGCAGTCCGACGACGCACTGCCCCCACAGCGTGAACTCGCGGCGTCCTACGGTGTGACGATCATGACCCTCCGGCAGGCGCTGCAGTTGCTGGAGAACGACGGCCTGATCGAAATGCGCCCGGGAGCGGGAACCTTCCCGGCGAACAAGCGGTACACCTACAATCTGCTCCACCTGTCGGGATTTGCAGACGATCTCAGGGCGCAGGGCGCCAACGTCGAGACGCGCATTCTCGGGTCGGCGCGGGAAATTCCGCCACTCGCGGTCGCCCGGTCCCTGCACATCGGGCCGACCGAGCAGGTGCTCGTGGTCACGCGCCACCGCGTGATCGACACGCACCCCTCCGTGCTCCAGTACTCCTACATACCGTGGGGCCTGGGAATCTCGCCGGATGAACTGGTCGACGCGTCGCTCTATCAAGTTCTCGCACAACACGGTTACCCGGTCGCCTCGGCAAACGAGTCGATCACCATCACCACGCTCGGCGCTGCCGAAGCCGAACTGTTGGCACGACCGGAGCAGAGCCCGGCGATGCTCAGTCATCGAACGAACGTCGCTGAGGACGGCACCCCGGTCCTGCACGACACCGCCCTGATCCCGTCCGACATCGCCGAGATCTACGTCGACCGCGGCCCCCAGCAGCTTCGAGTCACCTATCGAATCAACGACCGGGACGCCTGACGACATGTGGGCACGGCCGGGTTGGCCGGTGCGAATTTCTCCTGGGCCCCACAATGCAGACGCTGGCTCGACGACGACGGTCGACGACGGAAATGGCGAGCCGGAGTGGGATGGATGAATGTGGATGGATGGAGAGATGGGGGGTGTTCACCCATGCCGTTCGTTCTGGGCCGCAGACGGATTGGATAGGCTGACCAGTTGGTGATCCCACTTAACGGGGGCGCCTGATCACACCAGTCTGGAGTGGGTTGCATGCCGAGGTGACTGGATCGCGATCGAGCCTGTGCGCTGATGGAACGGTCTCAGGTGGCGGTGCTCGTGTAGACGGAGATACGCATTTCGTCGTCCGGTAGGTGCAGGGACTCGAAGTTGTACGCGACGGCGCCGAGATCGGGGTGGTTGAACTCCTTCGTGGTGTGACGGCGTGGCCCGACAGCGTGGCTCGTCCAGAGGTCGTGGAAGGCCGGGTCGGCCGACTCGAGTTCGGCGACCAAGTTGAGCAGGTGCGGATCTGTGGGGCAGTGCGCATTCATCGTCCGCAACTGGGCGACACTGGCCCGTGCTGTGGCCTCCCAGTCGACGAAGAGTCTGCGCGAGGCAGGGTGCGTGAAGATGTACCGAACTGTGTTGCGCTGCCGACGTGGCCAAAATCCGATGCCGTGGAAAAGTGCGAGCCCCTCGGGGTTGGTGGCGATCATGTCGCTGACCCGGTTGAGCACATATGCAGGCGACGGGCTCAACCGCGCCAGGAGCTGCTCGATACTTGCCCGCACCGTCTCGGCGGGAGCCCGGGTCGCGGTTGAGGGCGGGTCCGCGGTCAAGGCAGCGAGGTGGTCGAGGTGATGCCTGTCGTCGGGGCTCAGCCGCAGGGCACGGGCCAGGCTATCGATGACTGCGCGGCTCGGTCGGCGTTCGCGTCCCTGTTCCAGCCGCGTGTAGTAGTCGAAACTGACTCCGGCGATCGTTGCGAGTTCCTCCCGGCGTAGCCCGGGGATTCGACGCAGGCCGGGACGGATGGGCAGGTCGACATCTGACGGTCCGACCATCGACCGGCGTGATCGCAGAAACTCGCCCAGTGGTCCGGATGTGCTCACAAGTCGAATTCTGCCAATACCGGGCCCACTCGTTCCTGGGTGTGTCACTGCCAGGAACGGTTCGGCCTTCACTTCTGCCCGGCTCGGTCCAAGACTCGTTTGAACCGTGTTGGCAACAGACGAACGTGGAGGACTCAGTGACAACGACATTCGCACCTCGCCGATGGAAGGTGTGGCTGCTGACCGTGTGTGGGATCTATCCGGTGCTGACCGTGATGGTGACCGTCCTGACCCCGCTGATGGGTGGTGTCCCAGTACCGGCCCGGCTGGCCGTGATCGTGCCGGGGGTGGTTGCCTCCATGGTGTGGGTCGTCATGCCGTTCCTCACTCGGCGCTTCCACGGATGGTTGAGCCGGTGACCTCCGCTGCGATTGGGGTCGGGAGGGACCGGCCGATGCGGTATCGCCGACTCGGCGACAGTGGGCTGCAGGTTTCGGAGCTGATACTGGGTTGCATGAGCTGCGGGGATCCCGGGCGCGGCAATCGTGCGTGGACGCTGCCATTCGCGGACGCGAAGGCGTTCTACCATGCCGAACGTCACGAAGTGTCGCGGGCGCAGGTCGGCTTGGCCTGGGTTCGCCAGCGGGGCCTGGTCACGGCACCGATCGTCGGGTGACCAAGCTCGAGCATCTCGACGATTCGCTCACGTAGCTCGGCCTGACGCTCGAACCCGACGATATCGATCGCCTCGAACCTTCTTACACGCGGCGAAACCCCGAGGGTAACTAACAATTTTTTTTTGGGGGGGGGGCGACAGAAATGACTGTGGTTGAAAGCGGCACCAGGGGGAGACCCGAGGACCCTGGAGCCAGCATGGATGGATGGATGGATGGAGGAAGGGAACGACTTGGAATCGATGACGGAAATCGAACCCGCATATTCAGCTTGGGAAGTCGGCCGGAGGTGAATTCGGGAGTCCGGCGGAGTCCCCTCCGTGGTGTTCTACCTGCGTAAACCGTTTGCAGAAGAGTTCGGGGCAGTACAGCGAAGGTTGCAGCACTTAGTGAAAACGCTATGACACTGCTCTGGGCCGGGTGGTCGCCGCGCAGATATGGATCGGGATGCGGGCCTTTCGTGTCCGGTGTTCGGTTATGCGGTGCATCGGGTGAGCCGGCCGGCGTTTGGCCGGTTGCCGCAGACTCGACCGTCACCCTCCTAGTGTCGGTGATGGCGAGGGTGCGGCGCGAGCAGGAGGCTGCGACGCTTCAGCTAGTCGCGGCGGATGTTCTTCTCGGCCTGGGCGACCCAGGCGTCGAAGTGGCGCATCGAGTTGTCGGTGTCGACGGCCATTTCCCAGGACATGTCGTCGATCGGGAAGGTGCGCTCGGGGTCGACCTCGGGCAGCGGCTCGAACAGGTTCGCCGCCGACAGCCACGAGTGCACCGACCCGCCGAAGTCGTCGCACACGTACACGCCGGGAAACACCTCCGCCACCAGATATCGGGTGGCACCACGATCAGCCTTGGTGATGTGGGTCGCGACGACGTCCCGCGTGGTGGGCTCCTGACTATCGGTCACCGCCCGGCTCCTTTGCGCATGATCCTCGGTATCCCGGCTCGGCAAGCTTCGCGCGGATCGCCGCGTCCGATCACGACTCTCACGAACGCACTCGCATCTCCACACGAGGGCCCGTGGCGCCGATCATGCCGACGAAATGGATTCACCGATGCTCCTTGTGTCACAAGGGACGCGCCATGTCGGTTAGTGCGTCCAGTGGCTCGCTGGGGATATCCCACTTGTCGATGCGGCGGAGCGCTTCTTCGGCAAGGAGGTAGTTGTGCGCGTCCCGGTGCCGCGTCAGCTTGCCCATGCGCATCCGATCCAGTGCGAATCGTGCGGCGGCGATGCGGATCGGCGACGAATGCTGCAGAGCGTGAACAAACGTCTCGATCGAGGGGAACATGAGGACCTCCTCGTTGGCGCCGCCCTTGGGGTGGACGATGCCGGCCATCTCGACATCGATCTTGCGTAGTTCAGCCGCTGTGTCGCCGGGCGGGAGGAACTGGTAGTCGGTACCCATCCTGACTATGGTTTCGCCAGACGGCGTGTGGGTGATCCACAGCATCTCGAGGACACCCATGTTCACGGTGGAGAGGCGTTTGTAACCAGGTCCGATGTGGCTGCCGGGGAGGCACGAAACACCCCAGTAGCCGACCTGCGTCTGGAATGGGTACGGCGTGCAGGCACGGAGGTATAGCGAGATGGCGTCGACGATCTGATCCGCGTCCATCCTGCGCGAGAACTTGGGGTACTGCTTCATCGACCGCGCGTGTTCTCGCTTGTCGACATCGTGGAACGTGTGATCAGCCCTGAGGTTGGTCGTGGCCGGATCGTTGAACCAGGCGAGCTGACCGTCAACCGGGATGGTCTCGTCGAACTCCGAATCCCCGAAGATCGACGAAGCGTGCTCGCTATTGAAGACTGTGAGGTCCGCCCAGATTGCCTCCCAGATGAACCGGCGCTCGATGTCGCGCAGCTCTGACTTGCTGCCACGGTGCTCGAGGAACCGAAAACTCTGGATGTTGGCAAAGTCGTAGTTCTTCAGGTGGGTGCGCAGACGCTTGGTGACTGAATCCTCGGAGATACCAATGTAGATTTCGTGATTCGCTCCCTCCCAGATGTACAGACCAACGGGATGACCGCCGTGTGCTCGTGCCAGGGTGCGCAAGTTTTCGTCTGTCATCGCGTTGGGCTCGCCGTAGCCGCGATTTTTCGCCCAGAGCGCGACGCCAGGGGCGGGTTGCCAGTCAGCGATGAGTGTGTTGGGCGTCGGTGGCATGGGCAGAGGATATGCCGGGCAACTGACATGCCTTCGCGCTATCTGATGGGCAGACGAGGCGGGGCCTGTAGTTCCTGGTGGTTCCCGGCGAATGGGGGTGTCACCGCCGGTGGACCAATGCTTCGCTGCCCGTCACAAGCTTCAGAAGGCGCTCGATGGGCTGGTGGAGTCGGCCCACGGGTTCACACACGGTGTGGGGTGTGATCGGTCCGGCGAAGGTTGAAGTCACACGCGGTCGGCAGGATTGCCATGACCGCCGACCGACCAAGAAAGTCCCTGGGCGAGCCGAACTCAGCGTGAGGAAATCGTTCGCAGTGTCGATTAGGAACCCGCTCGAGCTTTTCGGTCTGGCTTGTTCAGTTCGTGGTGGGCGGCATTCGCGTCGCGCCTCGCGGTATGCGCGGGCGTCGGCGTACTCACGCATTGCTTGATCCCGCATGGCCGTCTCACGGATAAGAAGAGAGCGACATCAGCGTGGCCGTCTGACCCGCCGTACCGCATTGGCCAACCCAAACGGACTTCATGGGTGAACACCCCTGCGCGGCGCGTGGATGCGTGGAGAGGAGAGAGATGGAGAGGTGGATGGATGGATGGAGGGGTGTTCACCAATGGCGGTTTTCGCCGGGCTGCACACGGTTTGGATAGGTTGACCGGTCGGTAATCACACTTAAGGAGGGCTCCGGATCACACAAATCTGGATGAGTTCCAGTTGCTGTTGTGGTCGAGCGCTTTGGTCCTGAATTCAGTGGTCGCGGACAAGCTCGGAATGGCGGGCGCGAAGATACCAACCGTAGAGAATCGCGCCTTCGTTGGCGAGCCACGGCCACGCGGACCGATCGAACTCGGCGAGCTCATTTAGCGCGTCCGCGACGGTGTACGCGCCGGTCGCATCGGTGCGGAGCACTATCCGCCCCGAAATGGGTCGCTGTCCGCGACCCCGGCACCCACAGGTGGGGGTGGAAGTTGCGGATGACGAACGACAGCGTCGCGGTGATGTCCGAACTGCGCATCCCCACCGGCTGCTGGCCCCGAGGAGACACGCCGCGTCGCCGCGGAAGGAGGTCGCCCTGGTGCCGAACCCTCACCGCAGCCGGCCCGCGGCAGGTTTCGTATGTCGTCGGTTCGAATGACGCGGGCGGGGAGGTGCGATAGTTCTCCGGTTGAACTGCAGAGCCGCCAGCACGACCAGCAATGGGTCGAAATCGCCAAGGCGGCAACGAGAGCTACGCCATCAGACCGGCCATGCGTTCCACCAACCACAACAGGACAGGACCGAGAACATCATGCGTTTGCACGCCACCGCGAGGCGTCGGGCCACTCGATTGCGCCGACTGGCCATCATCCCCGCAGCATGTGCCGTGCTGATGGGTGTGGCGGGTCCCGCCGCCGCAGCCCCGGAAGGCGCGCCTGTCGCCCCCGGCGGAACCATTGTCGCCTTCGGCGACAACAGGAACGGGCAGACTACCGTTCCGCCGCTGCCTGAGGGGGTCACGTACACCGCGATCTCGGCAGGCCTTGCACATTCTCTGGCCCTGCGTTCCGACGGGCAGATGGTCGCTTTCGGCGGCGACAACAGGAACGGGCAGACCACAGTCTCGCCGCTTCCCGAGGGGGTTAGCTACACCGCGGTCTCCGCCGGGGCCATTCATTCCCTCGCCCTACGCTCCGACGGCCAGTTGGTCTCCTTCGGAGACAACTCCGAGGGGCAAACGGATGTCCCCGCCTTGCCCGCGGGTCTGACGTATACCGCGATCTCCACGGGGCACTTCCACAACCTGGCGCTGCGCTCCGACGGTCAGGTGGTCGCCTTCGGCTACAACTTCCGCGGGCAGACCGACGTCCAGTCGCTGCCTGAGGGGGTCACGTACACCGCGATCGCGGCAGGCAGTTTGCATTCCCTGGCATTGCGGTCCGATGGTCAGGTGGTTGGCTTCGGCTACAACTTCGACGGACAGATCGAAGTGCCGGCTCTTCCCCCGGGGGTGAAGTACACCGCGGTCGCGGCCGGAGGTCGGCACTCTCTGGCGTTGCGGTCCGACGGCCAGGTGGTCGGATTCGGCAACAATGACGACTACCAGATCGATGTGCCGGCTCTTCCCGCCAGGGTGAAGTACACCGAGATCGCGGTCAGCGACCGTCACTCCCTGGCTTTGCGGACCGACGGCCAGGTGGTCGGATTCGGCAACAACTACGAGGGGCAAACCGGTGTGCCGGCCCTTCCCGCCGGAATGAAGTACGCCGCCATTGCAGCCGGTGAATGGCATTCGTTGGCCATCTCGCGAGCCGAGCCCGACTCCGGTACAGCCGACAACGGAAGCAGCATCTTTGGCTCGTAGCCTTGTCACCCTGACCTGGGTCGCGCTGACCCGGCGACGTCGCGCACGGCACTCGCGTGCGCGAGGTCGGCCCGGAAATCCGGGTGCGGTGCGCCACCCGTAGCGCGTACCGTCGGCTCACCGGGGTGGGGTTTCCCCTGTGCAAGCCGTTAGATGATCGGCCGGTTGAACGCGGAGGAACGTGGGCCCCACCCGGGCACCCACGACCAGCATCCGGTCTGCCGCCACCAGGGGAGATGTCATATCGGGTGTTACTGGCCCTCCAATATTGGGCAAGTCACAGCCGAGACACACGCGGCGAGCCACCCTTCGATGTCGCAGGCATGCAGTAGTTTCTTGCTGGTCGCGACGACTGGTGGACAAAGGGGTGGATGGTGGCGGTCAAGGTTGTCTTCCTGCACGGCATCGGAGACGGTGATCCGCGTGCCGGGTGGCTGGAAGGACTCAATCGTGGGCTGGCGCAGGCCGGCCGTGACCCAATCGACCGCGCGGACACCCTCGTTCCCCGCTACAGCTCGATCCTCTCTACCGAGGGGATCGGGGCGAAGATGCCGCCGGTGACCTACCGCGTCAAGGACGACGCTGCGGCGCGATTCGAGTTCGCCCGTCGTCAGGCTCGCATCCAGCGAAACCTGGGATTGGGGTCGGTGCCGTCGGGAATGGGTGCGCATCTCGTGCCCGAGGCGCCGTTGAATGCATTGCAGGGCTTCGCCGTCGAGCGCATCTCTGCCTACGACCTCACCCAGGTGCGGCGGTACGTGCGCAACGAACCACTTCGCGGAGCAGTCCTGCGCCACATCCTGGACCAGGACTTCGGCGACGAGATCGTCTTGATCGGGCACAGCCTCGGCAGCGTCATCGCGATCGACCTGCTCGACCACCTCCCCGAACATGTCCATGTACGTCGGTTCATCACGATCGGCAGCCCCGCGGCCGCACCCTCCCTCCACGAGGGCAGCGAGCGCCTGTTGAAGAAGTTCCCCTACGCCCGGGTGGACGACTGGTCCAACGTCTTCAACCCCGGCGACGTGGTGACCGGCGGCCGCGGCCTGGCCGCGACCTTTCCAGCCGCCCAGGACTTCGCCGTCGGCATCGGACTCCTCGAGCACGGGGCGAGCGCGTATCTGGGAAACCCCGCGGTGGCCGGCCTTGTCGCCCAGATCGTCCAGCCGAATAAGAGCGTTGTGCTGGCCAGGCCGGGAATCGCGGTGCGGCTGACCGATGCGCAGGCGTCGATCCTGCTCCTGCTCCACTACGGACATGCCGTGGCCCGGCACATCAAGAGTCAGGAAACGGCCGCACGGTATGCCGGCGCGCTTCGGCTGCGCCAGGATCAGGTGGTCTCCGAGATCGAGAACCTTGCCACCGTCGGTCAGCAGCCGATGGCCGCAGAGTTGCATCAACTGGTCGACGGGGACCTGCCGCCGGTTCCCCACCGGTGGGAACTGCACGAGGCCGTCGGCGAACTGGTCGTTCTCGCGCTGACCAACGCAGTCGACCCGTACGAGATCGACGTCGAGCGAGCGCCGATGCGGGCGATCCCGGAGATCGCCGTCACCCTCGGATTCAGCACCGATGTAGGCGAGAAGGTCATCCGTGCAATCGAAGACGTTCAAAAGGCCCTCGACCGTCGAGGCGGCGTGCCATGGGGTCGGGTGCTGGGGGCAGCCGCCGGGATCGCCTTGTTGGCAGCGGGTCCGGTCGGGTTGATCGCAGCGGCGCCGGCCGGTGCCGCCGGCGCAGCGGCGATCGTGGGCGGTCTCGCCGGGTTCGGTCCCGGCGGGATGGTCGGCGGACTGGCGATGCTCGGAGGGCTAGCTGGCGCAGGTGGGGCGCTCGCCGCCGGTGCGGCCGCCGGAGGAGGCGAGGAGCAGCGTCCGGCGCTTGACCTCAAGAGGCTCGTGCTCGGAGTGACGGTCGAGCATGCCCGCAAGCTGCTGGACCTGCCGTTCGACCACAACCTCTGGTATCAGCTCGCCGATGCGGAGACGAACGTCGCTGTCCAGATCAACAGGCACGAGGCATTCGACGACCACAAGTCGCCGCGACTGGCCATGCTGCGTGAGGTGAAGGACTCGCTCACCCGGCTGATGCGCTTCATCACTGACACCGGACTCGCGCCGCGTGCGATCACCGCCGGCGACGAGACACCGATGACCCCGGAAGATCTGGTGCCGTCGGAGGTCAAGCAGATCCGCTGACCAGAATTTCTCCAGCGGTATCCGATGCGCTGTCAGACCGGCATTTGATCATCTGCGGGTGTCGAAAGCTGATGTGAGCGATTCTTCCTGGCTGGCCAGTTGAACGCGTCAGCTGCAGAGGTCTTCTTCGTCGACGACAAGGCGCAGAACATCGATAGTGCTCGCGCTCTGGGCATTCGAGCGGAGCAAACATCTACAGCTGGAGAGGTCGAGGCTGCGTTGAGGTCCGTTGGGCTATTGGAGTCGGTGCCGCGGCGCACTGGCTCCAGCCAGTAGTAGCACGCGTCGCGGAGTTCACTGCTATAACCCACGGGATCCGATGCGCATCCGCCGGTCGGATGCACCTTCCACGGTGACCTGGTGACGGCCTCCTTTAGATAGGGCGCCGGGCCTGGCCGACAGGGTGCACTCCTTCGGGGCCGGTCAGCGCGTGAAGTGAACGCCCTCCGGGGGCACCTCGGTGACGATGAACTCGTCGTCGACGTCGGTGACCGTGGCCACGTAGAACACGTGGTTGCCAGCGACGGCGACGCTGCAGCCGATGTTGAATCCGGGTGCCCGCGGCACGAACTGCAGCACGGGGTAGCCGCCGGACACCTGGTAGGCGCCGTAGGTGGCGGCGGCTGCGGCAAGGACCGCCCGTTGCACAGCATTGCGGTCCACGCCGACCGCGCCTTCTGGAATATCGGCGAGCGAGACCGTCGGGACGTCGTAGCCGGTGGACACCACGAGCGGTGGTGGGGCGGGCTCACGGTCTGCATCGTCATCGTCGTCCACGGCCCATGTGAGGGCTCCACTCGTGATCGTCGGCGGCCACCAGTCTATGCATGTGCCTGCGGAGACCGCGCCGCGGATCGCCGCGAGCATCTCGGTGAGGGACGCCCAGATCGGGCCGCCGGCATCCGCCTCGTATTTGTCGTAGGCGCGGACACATCCGTGGTGCGGCCCGGGGCGGGTGTCGACGAAGTAGTAGTACGAGTCGAGACCGGAGATCGGAATGTAGGACGGCAGGAAAGTGCCGGTGACCGTGCCCGCTTCGCGGTACTCGTCGATGACACCTGCGTATCCACCGTCGTAGACGTCTGCGTTCTCGTCGGCGATCTGTTCCCAGATCTCGATCAACATTCGATAGGCCGCGACGATCTCGTTCACTCCGAGGAGATCCTGCATCGGAAGCAGTCCACCGAGCATGGTGGAACCGTCCACTTCCTGGTGCTGGCCGTCGTGCAGGGAAAGGAACTCGCGAAGCTGGCTGGGCCAGTCGGCCGCGATGGACGCCGCGGCGGCTGTAACCTCGGTGGCCGGCAGCGGGAGGCGGAACGACTTGGCGGTCGCCGGTGCGACGTCGCGCAGAAGCGTGATCAAGGCTGTCCACTCCTGCGTGACCGTCATCCTCGGCAGCCTACCGATGCCGCCGCGGTGCTCGTTCGGACCGCGGAGGCGTTGCTCGTGTTCCGGATTTTCGTGCCCGGTCGTCGAGCAGTCGCCTCGATTGGTTCAGCGAGACTCCAATACGCGGGCACCTTGGTTTGAGCTGACGCCGCTACCGCCGTGATCAGCCGATGCCGGTGCTCGGTTCGGCAGTGTGCAGGTTCTGGAATGCGGTGGGTGGTCGGTTTAGCTTTGGTTGATGAGCGAAATGCCTTGCGGGGTGGACCTGCTCATTTGCCGTCCGGGGCGCGTGAGCTGCCCACGCGGGCTAACCCCGCAATGACGAAGCCCATTCCCGGCCAGCTGGGGCAAGACCGCGGCCGTTTCGTCTCCACGCTGTCAGGGAAAGTCCCAGCGGAGCACACCATCCTCGACAACGGCGACCCAACCCGCACAGTCCGTTCCTTGCTCGAGCGCCGAAGCAGTGCAGTCGAGCATGGCCTCGATCGAGTCCCACCGGAAGGTGGCACCCCCTTCGTTGAAGAACTCGACGACGCAGCCACTGCGGTCTCCGCCACGGGTGTCGACCGCGAGATAGTCTCCGCGGCCAGTGTCGCCGATCGGGATGAAGGCAGGCAGGTAGGTCTCGATCTCACTTCCCGCCGCTTCCGCCATCAGAGGCTCGACACCGCCGAGATCATCGGCGTAGTCCGCCCACAGCCGGGTCAGCCGGTCGTGGGTCTCGACGGCATCGGCAACAGAAAGCGGCTCGTTGCTGGGAAGAACCAGCGGGACCGGGTAGTCGCGGTAGCCGCCGTCGTGCAACGCGAACCACCGGTGCAGCTGCTCAGGCCAGGTCTGGCCCATCGCCGACTCGGCCGCGCGCACGGCTCGCAAGTAGGCCGGCGGAAGCAACCTCGTTGGAGTCGGGGGGGCGTTCTGCTCGCACCATCTGATGATCCGGGCCCAGTTCGCTTCGACACTCATGGCCCTGAAGGTACTGGCGGATGTCCCGAAGTTCGGCGAAACACTCATAGCGCCAGGAGAACTGGTGCGGGGCGACGCTCCCTTGTCGGCCCGCATCAGCCGCATGGTCGGCGTTCTGATCCCGGGGTTGGCAACACACAGATATCTCAGTTGGCTAAGGCAACTGGCTAGCTGACTGGTCAAATAGCAAACCGGGCTGTTCTTCGAACGGGTCAGCCACTTCCGGATCGCACTCGCCCGATCCGGAGCTGCTCAGACGCAGATCTGAAGGAACGATGTGGCTCCTGGGCGCAGTTGGTAGCGCTTCTCGTGCCCTCTGGCCTCGAATGCGGCGGAGGTCTCCGACACGCGCTTCATGGTGCCCTTCTGGTAGGGGTCGGCCCACCCGAAGGGAGAACCTTCGTGGTGGGGATCGGCCCTGACGGCTTCCCAGTATTGACCGGCGAACAGTGCCTCCTCCGCGCCGCAATGCGTGTACATCCGGTACTCGTACGCAGTGCCGATCCTGACCTGATCCGGAGCTGGTTCGGAAGGAGGGGAATGAGCTTCGGAAGGAGGGGAATGAGCCCCACATCCAGACGCCCCGACCATGAGAAGCGTCGCAGCACAGAGCCATTTCGCGACCTGGCGAACCGTCGTGTGCCGAACACTAGCGGTCCAGGTGGGTAGAGAGCGCTGGCTGCAGAAATGTGAAGAACGTGGGCGCAACGTCTACACATCGACAGGTGAGCAAACGGGACAGGAAAGCCCGCTGCTCGTCTTATTGCTGCCCTCCGGCATGGAGCAGGACCATTTCAGGCTCGCTACTCGGAGATACTCCTGGACGAAAAGGGCGCCATCTGGTGCAGGTTTCCCGCCCGTACGTTCGACTACTGCGATGATCACGTGATGCGTCGCTCCCGGTTGTTGCCCATTCTCGCCGCCGCATCCGTCCTCGCGGGGTGTGCGAACGACGCACCTCCATCGCCGGTGATCGTGTCCTTCGACGATGGGTGGGGTCAGGTCTTCGTCGCGAACGTCGACGGAAGCGGATTGCGACAGGTCACTCCGACAGTGGCTGACGACATGTCCGATGGTCGATACGGCAACTACGCCGCGCTGTCACCGGACGGCGCGCTGTTGGCCTATACCCGCGGAGGTCGGTTCATCGAGGTCGTGGATCTCGAATCGGGTGAAGTGAGGACTGTTCATGAGGGCGGCTATCAGCCCGTCTTCTCGCCGGACGGGTCCTCTATCGCGTTCTCGAAGAGCGACGGCAGTATCAGCATCATGAACCCCGACGGTTCCGATGTGCACGTTATCGCTCCGGAGGAGTCCGGATCCGTGGCGACGTTCTCGCCGGACGGGTCGCGGGTGGTCTTCACCGCCAGCGGATACATTGTCGAGGTGCCTACGGCGGGTGGAGAATCGAAGGTGCTTCTGCGCGACCAGTTCTGGAACGCGGACCCCGAGTACTCGCCAGACGGCTCCACTCTGGTCTTCTCGAGCAACCGCGGCGGCAACAACGGCTCCGAGATCTACTCCATGCCTGCCGGTGGGGGAGTGATCACGCCGTTGACCGACACGTATGCGGTTCATCCGGAGTTCACCCCCGACGGCTCACGCATTCTGTACACCAGGGCGACGACGCAGTCGGGGGAGCTGGTGACCGACAGTTCGACCTCGACCCGTGCGGAGCTGGCCTCGATGAATCTCGACGGGTCCGACCAGAAGCGGTTGACGCCTCGTTCGATCACAGCGCAGGGTCCGAGTGTCGGCGGGGGACAGTGATATCGCGCGAACGCGCACGACGCCGGGCGGCCAGGACACCGAACTCGACCTCAACGCACCCGTACACGCCGACGAGCGAGACGACCACGGCAATCGGGTTGATCGCGTCTGCGGTCCCGGCTGACCGAGAACCCCGCCGACTACGTGAAGCTTCCCAGCGAGCACAGCACCAATGGGGGAGCGCCGGGGGTGGTGGACGATCCCGACCAGTTCCTCACGGCGGAACAGGTTTCCGCGCTCTTGGCTGTGACGCCCTGGCCGTACAACGTGCATGTGCATGTGCATGTGCATGTGGCGGCGTGGGCGGGCCTGCGTGCTGCAGAGCTGGCCGGGCTACAGGTGGGCGACGTAGAACTACCCGCGCGGACGCTCAACCCCAACGCCCGGCCCAAGCCCGGCACGCTGCGGGTGGAGCGGACCATCATCACGGTGGATGGCGCGCTGGTGTACGACACCCCGAAGACGCGGGGGAGCCGGCGACGAGTCCGGCTCACCCCCGCGACGGTGGAGCTGCTGCGGGACTACCTGGCGCGGCATCCCCGCAGCGACGACCCGTCGGCACCGCTGTTCCCGGCGATGTGCTTGGTCGCGCAGAAGCCCACTGGCCTACGGGCTAACGACGCCCACGGGCGGCGGATCGTGCCCAAGGCCGAAGACGCCTTGGCTGCACTGGCCGTGGGCGAGGCCGAGGCACGGCTGACCCTGGACTGGGACGCGCCACTCCGGCATCAGACGTTCTACAAGGCCATCTATCGGCCAGCGGCGTTGCGGGCGAACCTGATTGCCGCCGAGCAGGGCACCGCAAAGCTCCCGCCCGGACTCAAGTTCCACGCGCTCCGGCACACCTACGCCTCGCTCTGCGTGGCGGCGGGAATCCCGCCGTTGGAGCTGGCCCGGTTCATGGGGCACGCCAAGGTCACCACCACGCTGTCGGTCTACGCGCACCTCTTCGAGGACGACCACGCCGACGCGATGGCCGCGCTCGGGGCGATGGGGCAGCCAGCCACACCGCCCCGGCAGGCCGACAACGTGGTGCCGTTTCGCGGGCGTAGTTAGGATTCCTCGTCCTCGAAGACTTCCCGCAGTTGACGAATTGCCTGCTCAAGCAGGTCGTTGTCCATGTGAAGTTTTAGCTCAAGTGGGACTATGACGTTCTCGCCACGGGCTTCGACAAGACGTTTCGGCAGCTCGTGGACCGTTGTGACGTAGTTGTCAATTAGCTCGTCAAGCCCCTGTCGCGGGCTGTCCGAGAATCTTGCACAGGTATTGAGAACGTTCATGTACGCGGACTTCGCGGAAGCACCCTGCGCGCGCTGAGCGAGCTCGATGAACCGCTCGTATAGATCCATGAGCCTGTTAGCTGCATGAACGAGCGCTTCTGGGTCATCGGATAGGTCATTCGGTTCGCCGAAGGCTGCCTTGAATGCGTCGGTCAGAACAAGATTGGAGACCTGAGTCCCTAGCTGCTCGACATCGTTCATCGCATTGCCAACGAAGTCTCTTAGTTCGGTAGCGGTCGAAATTCGTATGCTGTTGGGCTGTGCGTAGCCAAGCTCAAGGTCGCGAATCGCAGCCTTAAGTGCGTTGCGCCGCTGAACCATCACGGATGCGAAAGCCGCCCACTGCCACGAGTGGGGGCGCTCCTGTATGAGCTTGGTCAGGCCCTCTTGATCATCAACAACCGTGCCGAAAACCGGTAGTTCGTCATCGCCGCCTTCATCCTCGGATGCAGGCGTGCGATCGTAGGCCACTCGCTCGGCGTCCCAGGCCTTCTCAAGCTTCTTGTTGAGGCAATCGATGACACCAGGCGCGCCAAGCATGAGCCCGTCCAAGTAGCCGATGCTCTTGAGGAGCCCGGCGACTTCGTCAAGTTGGGTGGTGTCCAGCAGTACCGGCAGAATGTACGCGCCCTGAGTGCTCAGGCGCTTGGCCAAAGCGGCTCGGCGTTCAAGGCGTGTCCACTCCTTGTCGGCGTACTCCTTTGAGATGAACATGACAACATACCGAGTGCTTTTGGAGTAGATGTCCGTGAAGACCTCGGTGAGTTCCTCGCCCCACAACTCGGCTTGGAAGTCCGCGTCGTAGAACACACGCCCTTCGGGCACATTGACCCCACGCACAACCGCCTCCACGAACGTGCGCTGTTCGCCAGCGAAGGAAACGGCTAGGTCGTACTTGTAGTCGCTGGGTCGCTCAGCCCCGGTCTCGCCCACGTCTTCTCCTTGTGCCTGACAACTTCTCCACCGGTTACCGCGTTGGTCGTCAGTATCCCACGACGGAATGACATCTATGTGATTCCGTCACCGTGGTTGATCTGTCTGAGGTACCACGGAGGTACAGGCAACCCGAGAACTACGAAAGCCCCGACCAGAAACGATCTGGCCGGGGCTTTCATCTGAGGGGTGTTCACCTATGGCGGGTCGTTTTGGGCTGCATGCGGATTGGATAGGTTGACCACTCGGTAATCACACTTTGCGAGGGCTCCTGATCACACACAATCTGGATGAGTTCCATTTGCCGTTGTGGTCGAGTGCTTGGTCCTGAGTTCAGCGTTCGCGGACCAGTCCGGGATGGCGGGCGCGAAGATACCAACCCATAAATGTCACGCCTTCGTCAGCGAGCCACGGCCACGCGGACCGATCGAAGTTGGCGAGATCAGTGAGGGCATCCGCGACGGTGTACACGCCGTTGGTATGGGTGCGGAGCACTACGGTGGGGTCGTTCCAGTCGATCGCAGCCGCCTTCGGGTCGAGGGGGCTGTGTTGGGCGATGATCGCGGTGTCATCCGATTCCGTGGATTCGCCACGGACAGTCGCTACGCGGATGTCCCTGTCGATCTCGGCGGTGGTGTCGAGTGCTTCAACGCGCCACCACAGGGGGTCGGCAGTCGAGGCGATCAGGACTGCAACGAAGGGGATTGGGTCGCGCTCGGTCGGTGCGGTGAGGGTGCCGATCACCACAGCAACGTCGTCGTCGACGACCGCAAGAGGGTGTTCGGACATGTGCAGTCGGGGTGCGTCGTGGAGGCGTGGGCACGGATGCGAGTCGCCGGATTCCCCGGCTGCCAGTAGTTGTTCGAGGAATCGGCCGGTTGTGCGCCGCGCCATCGACCAGCGGTCACCCTCAGCGATTGCCTGGAGGACCTGTCCGACAATCCCGCACATTCCGCTACGTCGCGGATCCTTGTTGCGCGTCATGAACACATCCTGTCCCACCGACTGTGACTGGCATCGTCGTCACGAGGGTCGAGCTATGGCCGGCTGGCTGGCTCGGCATGGGCTTGCGTTGGATGGAGGAACGCTGGACGGATTGCGGCTGTGGATGGCCTGGCGGCTGGCTGGCTCTGGATAGAGAGGGGTGTTCACCAATGTCAGTTCACTCCTGGGCTGTATGCGGATTGGATAGGTTGACCGGTCGGCAATCGCACTTAGGAGAGGCTCCAGATCACACAAATCTGGATGAGTTTCAGTTGCTGCGGATGGGCTGCGGATGCTGGGGCAGCAGGTGTGTATCGGTGCGTATGGGAGAAAAGTGGCGATCAGACTCCGTTGTCGAGAATTCGCCAGCTGTCGTCGTCGCTGTTGCGGCCAAGGACATAGCCCCAGGTGGTTCGGCCGTCATGCATGGATTCGTCAGCGTTGCTGAGGGTGAACGTGACAGGCACAGACATCCCCTGTTGATAGCCCTCGGCGGCAGTACCCGCGGTGGTGATTGCGCTGACATTGCGGATCGTGAGGTCATCGATATGAGGGTGGCGGCCGGTCAGTGACGTGCGAAACCATGGCTGTAATCTGCTCCATCGGTCGTCGGCCACCAAGTGTTGGCCGGCATCCGCATCGCCTGCATTGATGGCCTGGATAAACGAGCGAACGACCTCCTCTGGGGTGGCCGTCACCGCGGGTGGGCTGGCATGTTCGTCACCTGCGTCGGAACACCCTGCAAGAAGAGGCACGGCAACCGCGGCGCCGATACACGAGGCCACGACGGCCCGCAGCATTCCATCTCGACGCGTAGCACTATGTCTCATGTTCATAGTGTGACTGACGCCGGTCCTACGCTCGCGGTCCACAATCGGTCGTTTCCCGGACACGAATCGAAGCAGGGGAGTGGCTGTGACCTTCAGCGGTAAGTGAGCTCCGTTCGCCATGTTGGCGCTCTGGCTGTTTCTGGGTAGACAGTTCATAGGTGACGTCGCGACGGAGGCATCGAGGTGGAACTGGATTCAGCTGGGGCTGTGGGTGTTCGTCGTGATCGGTACGAGCTGGCAATGTGTGAACGTGGTTCGCCGCCGCCGGGCCGACCCGACGCCCACCAGCGGCGGTGAGTAGGTCGTCCCCAATCGCGAGTGGACGCCGCTAGATGCGCAAAGCGCTAGCATTGCTCGGCGTCACGGTCAGCCTCGTCGTCTACATCGCTGCGTTCTCCGTCAGTGCCCCAATCGAAGTGTGCATCTCGCAGCCGATCATCCCGCCATCGATGCTGGCCGGTGGCGATCCAGTTGTGGCTTCCCCAGCGAACTTCCAGAAAGCCTGGGTCGTCATCGTCGCGTCGCGCTGTGAACTGACCTTCCCCTCTACGGGCACTCACGCCTCGACTCTCGTCATCGAATGGGGCCCATCAGCACTCGCCAGCGTCGGTCTGATCGGCGCGGCATCGTCGCTGTGGATCTGGTTCAGATTCCGGAATAGAGAAGATTGAAAGAGCCAGAATGCGGGGGAGGGCGCTACCGACGCTGTGACATCCTTGCAGGATGTCATTGGATGGTCGACGCTTGTCGCCACTGTTTGGCGCGATGATCACGCTGTGCGTGTTGTGCGCCGCCTTCGTTGATGTGCCGGGTATGGCAATCGCTGGCTGGACACTGGTGTTGGTCCTTGCTCCAGCGTGGATGGTGACAATGATCCGATCCCGGATTTCTTCTGACGAGCGGCGATCAGCGGAGCGTTGACCGGCACGGCTCTCCCCGGCTGGATTGTGCGCCGCAGCCCCCCGTCGACGGCGTAACTTCGCCTTCGTGCCGCATGAGGAGTTGTCGGCGGCCGCTCGCTCCGGTAGATAGGGACCCGCCCCGGTAGCGAAATCCACGGATTCCGCGGCTCGACCTCGACCACATCGCGGAAGCGGTCGTCCGTAGCTATTTTCGGGAGCAGCGCTCGGCCCAGTCTGGATGCGAATCGCGCCGTAGTCGGGTCGGAGGTCCGCTGAATCGGGCCAGCGAGGTCCAGTTGAGGGGGAATCGGCCTCGGAGACCCGGCAGCGGGTCCAATTGGTGAACTCAACGGGCGTTGATGGGTGAACACCCTCGACGAACGAACGGGAGACGACATGGATGGAAGGGCGTTCACCTATGGCGGTTCATTCAGGGCTGCATACGAATTGGATAGGTTGACCAGTTGGTGATCACACTTAGCGGGGGCTCCTAGTCACACAAATCTGGATGAGTTCCAGATGCTGCGGTTGGGCAGCTGCTGCTGAGTCCGCGACATCGATCGATCAGATGGAATCAGCGTGGTTCGCTGATTCAACGAACCGCGACCAGAACGGCACGTTGGTCCGAAACGGCCAGGTTTCGCTCGGTGCAGCATCATCGTGGAGGCCCACCCCGACATGATCAGCCAGTAGAGCGCCTATCTGGCTGACGAGATCCGAGGTGAGGGACGACTGTTACTACAGTTCATGGGCGATGGCACAGTTCCTAGTCCAGACCCCGCGGTCGACCTCAACCTTGCGCGAAGTGCGCGCTACCGGCACGTCGGGTGAGTGTCACGCGAGCTGTGTAAATCTCGCGTAGTGCCCGCGAATCCCGTTGCCGTGGACGTTATCTCCCCGGGCTGCCATTCTGTGTGCGGCCCGGGGAGGTTGAGACTTCAGGACCGATCCAACCAGCGGCATTCGAGCTTGCGCAGGGGTGGTGATCAGGCGTGAGCCGTGCATCCGTCGGGGTCGGCGAGGTAGGACTCGCGTGTCCCCATGGGTTGTTCATGTCGCGCCACCAGCAACTGGCAGTTCGAGGTTGGCGACGGCGACGGACACATCCCGGGGAACCAATCCGCTACGGAAGCCCTCGGCTGCCCCGGCCACGGTGACCTGTAGGCGGTGTCCCGATTCGAAACGGTGCACGGCGCCGGGCACCGTCACGTCGACGGTGGTGTCGGAGGTGACGCGCGTGGGAACGGTGTTCCCGACGCGTGTTGCGGTGCCGTCGGGTGCGACGTCATGCATGGTCACGAACAGTACGGCGCCGTCGGCGGCGGTTGCCGCTGAGGCCCCCGAGACGTTTAGGGTGACCTGCGGCGCCCCTACCTGCTCAAGGTGGCCGGTGAGCGGCTCGCTGGTCCAGGTCACGGCCTTCTGCGGTGACGCGTCGGGGCCTGAATGTAGCGGCTGGGCGCCGGGATTGAGTGGGAACGAGGTGAGGCTGGCCGCGTCGTCGAGACTGCGGGCGGTGCCGTACGCGGGTTCGGAGCTGCCGGTGTAGAAGACCCAATCGCGGTACCAGGAGAACTCGGGAGCCGACGGGGCGGGCTCACCCTTGAGGTGCCGGTCGAACCAGTCCATGTACCGGGAGACCAGGTACTGGGTTTCACGATCGGGTGCCTTCTCGTCGAACTCGCCCGGCCGCGGATCGCCACCAGCATGCCCGCGGTAATGCCACACCATGCTCACCTCGACGCCGCGTTCCTTCAGCCCGCGGTAGGTGGCGGTGGCTTCTTGAAGGTCGAACAGGGTGTCGCGTTGTGCTTGCATGAGCAGAACGGGAACGCGCACCCTGTCGATGTAGTCGGCGACCGAGGTCGATTGGAGAAAAGCGGCCTCTTCGACTCCGGCGAACCCTTGGGCCAGCGAGGTGCCGAGCGCGGGACACGCCACGTCGGCGAGGTTGGGGCAGGGGAGCGCTCGGGACGGGTCAGCGAGGTAGCCCTTCACGCCGGGCGAGAGCCCGCCCATGGCGGCAAAGGCCGCGGCCCACGTGGATTTGGTGGCGCCGGTGCCGCCTGTGCTTCGTCCTGCCGGGCCGACGGCGCCGTCGGGCGAGAGCGAGTAGCTCAGATCGTTCCAGGTGATCATGGGCACGATGGTGTCGATCCGTGGATCGGTCGCGGCCGCGGCGAACTGCACGGCGCCGCCGTACGAGCCGCCCAGCATCCCCACCCGCGGATCGTGATCGAGTCGTTGGCCCGAGGCCCCCCGGTGGTCGGCTTGGATGAAGTCGACGGGAGCGGCCGGGATCTTCAGCGCCGGATCGGTATACGCGATCCCGGTCGCACCGCCGAGGAAGCTCACCAATTGCTGTGCGGCACGACCGTCCCACTCGGGATTGTCAAGACTGACTTTGCATGTCGAGCCTCCGAATCCAAGACCCGAATACATCAGAGCCGCGTACCCCTGTTCGGCGAGCATCGCCCCGGTCCCAGCCAGGACGTCCTTGGAAGTGCCGAACCCGTTCGTCGAGAGAATCGCGGGGACCGGCGTGGCGGCCGACGCACCGGACGGACGGTACAGATCGCCCTCGATCGTGCATCTGTGGGCGCCGTCGGGTCCGGTGGCGACGTCGAACCACAGCGGTGTGACAGTGACATCCCTAGGCTCAGCGTGCGCATCGACTGGGGCGGCTGCAGCAGCACTTCCCGGTGAAAGCGTCGCCAATGCGAACACAGACACTGCAACCGCCGTCAGAGCTTTCGTAATCCGAACTCGCTCGAATCCCACGTCCCATTCCCGCCTGTTCTCGCAACAAGATCCGCACGAGTGTGGCACAGGTGATGATGGGACGCAAAGCTAGCTTAATTATCGTTAAGTATGCTTGTGGTTCAAGCCTGTGGCATGGGAAGATCGAATTGATTGGCGAGCAGGCTGGTGAGTGTTCGTATGCCCGCGACCATGTCGAAGTTCTCGTCCAATAGCCACAGGTGTTCGAGCCCGACGAGGGTGGCGATAATCAGATCAGCCATTCTCGTGATGTCGTTTCTCTCGACTGCCGATACCTCGCCACTGCGCAATGCACGCTCAGCCGCTACCTCCGAAGCGCTGCGCAGTCGGTCCAGCCGCAAGCGCGACCATTGCCGGGCCAACTCCGAGCTGTCGCCCGGAGCGAGCGCGCACAGGTGCTCCAAACGAATGACCTCGCGGTCGTGCAAGTTTTCCTCAACTGTGCGCACCATGAGTTCGAGCGCGTCAGTCAGGGTGAGGTCTTCGTAACTGATGTCTTGCTCGTCTGCGACGAGTCGGCCTCGATCTTCCAGTACCGCCAGCAGCAGCGTCTGTTTGTCCGGGAAGTGGTGCAGGACACCGGGTGCGGAAAGTCCGGCTGTCCTGGCGATGGCGGTGATCGAGGTTCCGGCGTAGCCACGCTCGGAGAACAGTCGGAGGGCCGCGCTCAGGATCCGCGCGCGGGTCTCACGGCCAGCTTGATCGGCTCCCAAGGTACGGGCCACGTCACCGCTCCTTCCTCGTTGTCGCGTCCACGCAATCCTATCGAGGGGAGTGCTGGTCGTCGCATGCGCCGCTGACCGGTGACGACGAACTTCGGGGACAGCGTCGACAACGTGCTGCGATCGGTGACCACGCGGTAAAAGACCGTCGGGCTCGAACGCCACGGCGGCTTCTGGGTTCCCGTGACTTCAGCGACCGAAATCCCGGCCAAACACTCGCTGCCACCGCGGCGCAGGATGAAGGCGGCGCGTGGCGTGGCACTGGCTGGCGGCTGGCTGTGGACCGGCGATATGGAGATGGACGAATGGATAGGTGGAGGGGTGTTAACCAATGCCGGTTCGTGCTGGGCTGCATGCGGATTGGATAGGTTGACCAGTCGGCGATCGCAATTGACGGAGGCTCCTGATCGCCCAGAATCGGGATGAGTTCCAGGTTGCTCGCAGTCGGTGTGGCAAGCGGGTGCGGGTGAATCGGTGTCAGCCGAGGATGTTGACCGCGTTGGCGACGACCGGGCTGAGGATGGTGATCGACAGGATCGATTGGACGGACATGGTGAGCTTCGCCCACCGCGGGAGCGCATGACGTCGGTGGGGCTGAATGCGGTCGCGTTGGTCAGGGCCAGATATAAGTAGTCGACGAACATCGGCCGCCATCCTGGTGCCGCGAGGCGGGGGCCAAGCTGCTGGGGGAACGCCAGATCTGGGTGGGTCGGGGGCTGCAAATGCCTGGTCACGGGTCCTCCGCCGTCGAGTTCCCAGTACAGGAAGCCAAATACGAGGACGGTCTGCGACCACACCAGCGCCCCCGATAGGTCGCCACGGTCGCCACGGTCGTTTGCGGTCGGGGCGTTGCGGATCTCTTTACTCGTGGCGGCGCCCTCTCCGGCCGCGGTCCTCAGGTCCGCTCATCCGGGGGTTGCCAGCCACGGCGTCAGCGAGCATGGTGCCGGGCGTGCTTGATCCGACCGACCGAGCTTCACATCGTGAAGGTGGCGGTGGCGGCGTCCTCGAACCATCGCTCCCAGCGATCGCCATTCCAGCCTCGTTCGCCGACCAGCAACAACCACCACCGACGATTGGCCAGTACCCACATTGCATCGATGACGTCATCATGCGGTCGATGCCCAACAATCAGGGTCGACGCGTGTGCGACCTCGTTCCAACGGGCCGATTCCCTCACGGCCAATCGGGCTGCCGCGTCGCCGTCGGTCACCGCCGCTTGATCGAGGACATACTGGATGGCCGCCGATCGCTCGTGCGCACCTCGCAACCAGTGCCCGCCGGCGCGAATGCGAGTCGCCTGGTCGCCGACACCCATCGCCTGAAATGTCGGTTGATCGCGCACGCGCAAACCGTCTCCACCAGCGAGGGCGTGCGCAATACAGGCGTCGAGGAGTGCGAGTTTTCCATTGAACTGCTGGTAGACCGTTTGCCTGGTTAGGCGAGCGGCGTCGGCGACGTCGGCCATTGTCGTGGCCACCCATCCGCGGGCCGTGAACATCTCCGTTGCCACCACCACCACGGCTTCACGGTTGGCCAGGGCCAGCTGCTCCCGAAGTTTCGACCTGTACTCACGCACCACATTGACAGCCTACCGAGATTCACCTTACGTGGTGTACGTTGAAACTTAATTTCAGTTTACTCTGAGTAATGCAGAATTCCCGGGAGGCATCAGATCCATGACAACCGCTGAGTGGAAGACCGCACTAATCCCCACCGACCTCGGCAATCTCGCGGTACACATCGTGGGCGAGGGGTGCCCGGTCGTGGCCTGGCACAGCATGTTCGTCGACTCGTCGAGTTGGTCCCGCCTGGTGCCGCACCTACCTGGTCGACGCTTCTTCTTGATCGATGCTCCATCATGTGGCGCCAGCGATGCGCTCACCGAGCCAGTGGACATCAGTGCCTGTGCGCGTGCGGCGGCGCAAGTCATAACGGCGCTCGCCGCCGAACTGGGCGGACAACCGATCGACTGGCTCGGCAACGCCTGGGGCGGGCACGTTGGCATGGAACTCGCAGCAATCCATCCCGACATGATCCGCAGCCTTGTCGCGATCAGCGCGCCGACATTTCCCATCGGCTTTGCGTTGCGGCTGAAGGTAGGTCTGCTGCTACCGCTCTACCGCGCTTTCGGCCCGCACGGCCCGGTCCGATCGGCGATTATGTCGACCATTTTGACCGACGCCACCCGAAAGGATGATCTGGAGGCAGTCGCTTTGATCGACGAGTGTCTCGCAAAGTCGGGGAGCGGCGCGACCATCACTGCGATCCGGTCGGCCATCCTGAATCGCACCGACCTACTGTGGGCAGCACGTGCGCTTCGGTGCCCCACCCTGTTCGTCACTACCGACGACCGAGGCGAATGGACACCCGAACAGGCACGCGCCGTGGTGGCGCAGATGTCATGCGCGACAGAGGTCACGATCACGGACACGCGCGTGATTCCAGCCCTGGAGCAGCCGGTGCAGGTAGCTGCCGCACTCCGCCAATTCTGGGCCCAGCCGCGAAATTCCACATCTGAGCTCACCTGCGAGTAGCCGTCGCCGCACACGAAGCAACCCCGCACGAGAAATCACCGGCCCCGCAACCACCCTCCCTGGACCGGAGTGCAAGACCGGCGAGGAGATCCACCGCGCACTCTTCGGCGCGCAGTAGCCTTCTGCGACAACGGTTGTGGAAACCGGATTCCGGGAGAACTCGGCAGCTTCGTTGTCACCGTCGCCGATGCGTTAGCTGTTGACATACGCCGAACTGGACGTACAGGCCAACCGGGTGGCAAACTTGCTTGCCTCCCGCGGAGCCGTTGTGGTGCAACGGATCATCACCCATCGGGGTGAAGAACGCGGGGATGCCGGCGCCGCCGGCCCGCAGCCGCTCCGCGAGCGTGCCCTGCGGGGTCAGCTCCACCTCCAGACGCCGTTCTCCTCACGCCGCGCGACCGACCCGCCGGGCCACCGCTCGTCACGAGGAGGCCGTTGTCTGGGCCCGATCGGAGGCCTGTTCAGGCATTTCCGCCAGGAGAAGGGGGAGGCCGATGTTCACGGAGTGGAGGCCGACCGTGGTCGCCAGCTTCAACACCTCGAAGATCTCGTGGGGCGTCACCCCGAGCTTCAGCGCGTCCTGGATGTGTCGACGGACACCGGGCGCGTAGAGATGGGTGCAGGAGACGTCGATGGCGAGGCAGACGAGTTGGACCACCTGGGGCGAGAGGTGCTTGCTGTCGTACGTTTGCGCAGCCGCCCTCATATAGTGCTCGGTCCATTCTGGATCGAACTCGAGAAGGCTGTCCCACAATGGGTTCCAAATTCCATTCGCCTTCAATCCGTCGACGAAGTCGGTGAGGTTGCCGGCGTCGGTTGTCATCGTCGCGCTTCTTCCACGGTAGTGAGGATTTCGTCGAGAAGTTCGGTGGCGCGGGGCCATTCGCCGTATCCGGCGGCAGGGTTGAGGTGTCCGACCTCGCCGAGGTCGACGAGTCGGCTGCCCCACGCCTGCGCGAGACCGACGACGGTGTCGTATGAAGCAAGGGGATCGTTGGTGCTGGCGGCCACGATGCTCGGGAACGGCAGCGAGCTGCGCGGGAACGGGATCCAGCCGTTCGCGTCGAGGTCCGGCTGGGTTGGATAGCCCTCGGGCAGTGGCGTGGAGAAGTCGGGCGGGGTGGCCAGGATCGCACCCGCGACCGGGCGGTCGTGACTGGCGGCCCAGTGCACCGTGATCATCACCCCGGCACTGTGCGCGACGAGCACGACGGGCCCGTCGATGTCGGCCAGGACCCCGTCCAACGCCGCGACACGGGCCTCGAGGCTGAACTTGTCCTGCTCGAGCGAAGGGACGATGCGGACCTTGTCGAGACCGGCGGCCAACAGAGTCTGCCAGTGGTCCTCGACATGGCCTCGGAGCCCGGGGACGATCACAACTGTCGGGGATTCGTTGCTGCTCATTACATTTCCTTCACACAGGTTGAGCCGGGCGGAGCGGGAACACCAGGACGACCGGTGTCCCCACTCCGTCAAGAGGGCGCTTGACGCTCGGGCCGGGGGCGATCAGGCGTGCTGGGTGAAGCCGACCTGGCCGGGCTCACGGTTCGGCGCGTAGCCGAGCTTGGCGAGGGTCTCGTCGGCATCGGCGTAGGTCTCGCCGATCCGGTAGATGTCGCGGGCCTCCTTGGCGGTGGCGACCTCGCGGCCGAGCTCGTTGGCGACGCGCACCAGCTGGCGGACCTGCTCGGCGGAGGTGATCTTGACCTCGCCGCTCGGCGCCCACAGGTTGTCCTCGTTGCCGCAACGCGGGTGCAGGCCCATCGCGATGGCCATCGTGTTCACCGGCAGCACGCTGCGCATCAGCGTCTCCAGCGTCAGGCAGGCGCCGTCCGGGACCCGGTTGATGAACTGCATCATGTTGTACGGGTTGGGGCCGTCGAAGCCGCCGCCGATGGCGACCCAGGTCAGGTTCAGCGGGCCGGTGTAGAAGCCGCGGCGGATCAGCCGCTCCACCGTCTCGAGCTGCGGGATGGACGAGAGCTGGAAGTGCGGCTGGATGCCTGCGGCCTGCAGGCGACGCAGGTGCTCCTCGACCCACTCCGGGCCCGCGGGGACGGTCATCTCGCGGTAGGTGTGTGCGAGCTCGGCGTTCTCCAGGGAGGTGCCCTTGATGTCGCCCGGGGTCATCAGGTCCATGATGTTCATCTGGCTGGTGTTGATCGCGATGGTGACCTGGTCCGGCTTCGGGTCCAGCTCGGCGAGCATGTGGCGCACATCGTCGGAGAGCCACTTGGCGTCAGCGCCGTCGCCCTCGGGGGCGAAGGAGATCGACCCGCCGACCTGCAAGATCATCTCCGGCACTGCCTCGCGGAGGCGGCCGAGCAGCTCGTTGAACTTCGATAGGCGCTTGGAGCCCTTGCCGTCCTCCTCGCGGACGTGGATGTGCAGCACGGTGGCGCCGGCCTCGAAGCAGTCGACGGCCTGCTGGACGTGCTCGTCCATCGTCAGGGGCAGGTCCTCGGGGAAATCCTCGACCGCCCACTCCGGGCCGTACGGCGCAACGGTGATGACCAGCTTGTCCTGGTTCTCTGGGAAGAATGCGTCGTCGTGAAAGTTCATGGGTAACTGCTCCTGTCGAGGAATCGGGAAGTATTCGAAGAGTTCGTGCGGGCCGGACTCAGATGATGACGCCGCCGTTGGGGCTGATGACCTGGCCGACGCAGTAGTGGTTCTCGCCGGCGAGGTAGACGGCGAGCGAGGCGTACTCCTCGGGCCTGCCCAGGCGGCCGACCGGGACCATCTGGTAGAGGTTGCCCTTCTCCTCCTCGGTGGCCTGGTCGAGGTACGCCTGGAATGGAGGGGTGAGGACGCCGCCGCACGCGATGGCGTTGACGTAGACGCCGGCGCCCGCGACGTCGAGGGCGACCGTCTTGGTCATGCTCGCGACGGCGGCCTTCGCGGCCGAGTAGCCGGGGCTGTGCGCGCTCGCGGCGGAGGTGCCGGCGATCGACGCGATGTTGATGATGCGGCCGTAGCCCTGCGGCTCCATGAACTTCAGCGCCTCACGGGTGCAGTAGAAGACACCGTGCACGTTGACATCCCACCACTTGAGCCAGTCGTCGTCGGTCAGGCTGCTGGTGATACCCATGGACTGACGCTCCATCGGGGTGGTCACATAGGCGTAGTGCCGGCTGCGGCGCACCTCGTCGGCCGGCGAGTTCGGCACCCGGGCCGCGTTGTTGACCAGGATGTGGACGGTGCCGAACTGCTCGGCGGCCCGGGCGAACATCTCGGCGACCTGCTCCTTGGAGGACACGTCGCAGCGCAGGGCCAGGCTCTTCCGTCCCAGGGCCTCGATCTCGGCGGAGACCTCGGCCAGCTTGTCCTCCTGCAGGTCGCACAGGACGAGGTCCGCGCCCTCCTGCGCCATGGCCAGGGCGATCGACCTGCCCAGCCCCTGTGCTGCTCCGGTCACGACCGCGACTTTGTCGAGTAGCTGCATTGCACTGCTCCTAATCATGGATATGCGAGATCCGCACCGGCACCGGAGTACCGGCGCGGATCGTGAGGGGAAATCTGGTGGGGAACTACCGGGCCGGGACGGGCGGGCGCTGATCGCCCGAGGCGTCGGCGGGCGCCTTCGCGGTCTTCAGTTCCAGGGCAGCGAGCTTGCTGAGCCCAGCGGGGTAGAGCTTCATTCCGGCCACGAGGACGGCGATCGATGCAACGAAAGCGAGGGGAACCCACTGCAGTGCGCCGAGCAAGCCGAGGCGATCGGAGAGCATGCCGACGACGAAGGGGCCCAACGCCATTCCGAAGATGTTGTTCGCAAAGGTGCCGGCACCGAATGCCGACGCGCGGATCGAGGGATGGGACAGGCTCGCGACGATTGCCGTGGTGGCACCGGAGGAACCGGCGCAGAAGAAGGCGCCGACTCCGATGAGGACCATCTGCAACGGACCGTTGCCGAGCTGGAAACCGACCATGAGGAACACCATCGACAGCGCGGCAATGGCGATTGCCACCGTCCACTTCAGCTCCGGCCGTCGGCGGCTGATGCGGTCGGCTGCGATGCCGCAGGCAGCCATTCCCGAGCCGATCAACAGGACGAACACGGAGGCCGCGATGCCGGCGCTGGACGCGTCCATGTCGTGGTAGCGGTTGAAGTAGCTGGGCAGCCAGGCGAGCAGCACACCGGAGACGAAGATCTGGATGCCGGCGCCGATGTACACGCACATCAGCGAGGGATTGGTGACCAGGCTGGAGAGGGGCGCTCGCGCGCCGGCGGGCGCGGGATTCCCGGTGGCCGACTGCTCGGTTGCGTGCTGCCTCAGCCGGCTCTCGGTGACGACGATCCGGAACAGCACGATGAGGATGCCGCCGAAGATGGCCATCAGCAGAAACGCTGCGCGCCAACCGAGGTGGTCTGCGAGGACGCCACCCAAGGCGACTCCGATGACGGAACCGAAGAACACCGCGGCCAGGAAGGAACCGCTGAGTGAGGCGTGCAGTCGCGGGGCGAAGACACTGAGCATGATTGCCATGCCGACGCTCGCGTAGGCGGCCTCGCCGAACCCGAGAAGGAACCGCGCACCGAGCAGTTGGGTGTAGTTGCCGGCTGCGGCGCACAGGACGGTCGCGACGCTCCACATGACCGCCATCAGGGTCACGCTCCTGACCCGCCCCCAGCGGTCGGCGAGGAGCGACAGCGGCAGCGACAGCACTCCGACCATCAGGGCGACGACACTGGTCAGTGCTGCGAGCTGCGAATCCGACAGTTGCCACTCAGCTTTCAGAACCGGGAACACGGAACTGAGGACCTGTCGGGACATGTAGTCCGACATCATCAGTCCGAAGATCAATGCGAACACTGCCCACGGGAAGATCCTCGATCTGGTCGCGCTGTCGGCGGCCGCCGCGAGATCGGCCGGCGCCTTGGTTCCAAGCTCCATGTGTGCTCCTATCCTTGGAGCTGCGTTGCGGGGGCAACGCTTCTCCGTTGTGACACCTCCTCGGGACTGCCCTGGGCGGTGGTCCCGAGCCGGTGTGGTGTGGCGGCTCGATGGTGACGTGACGCGAGACGGCTGTCTCTCACAGAAGGGCGTGCCTCAGGCCCCTTGTCGGATTCCGGTCCGGGGGTTGCCCAGAGCGGAACGCGTCCGTCTCGGCGCAGCTCCTGGCGGTGCGGGACGTACGCGACAAGCGCGGTGATTCATGTCACGCTATACCGAACGGGTCACGGCGCCTTCCCTCATTGGGACAGGTTCCTTGCCATTTTGAGACGAGCTGGGGAGATGGTGAAAGTACTGAAGGTTCGGATCTCGGTTCTCAACGAGTACGTGGAGTTGGCCCAGTCGCTCGGGTTGGACCCGCGCCCGGTGATGCACGAGGCCGGAATCGATCCGGCGAACTTCGCGACCCCGGACGCGTGGATTGCGGCGCAGTCCGTGAACGACCTACTCGAGCGCACGGCTACCGCCACGGGGTGCGAGGACTTCGGGGTGCGGATGGCCGCAGACCGGAGGGTCTCCAACCTGGGGCCCGTGGGAATGGTCGCGAGGGAGGAACCCGACGTCCGCAGTGCGCTCGAGATCGTGCTGCGGCACATGAGGTTGTACAACGAGGCCATCCACACGCGGCTGGTCGAAATGAACGGGATGGCCACGATCCACGTCGAGTCCGCACCCGGCCTGACACTGGGGCGCCAGTCGATCGAACTGACGGTGGCGTCGATCTCCCGAATCCTGGGGAACTTCCTTCCAGACGGCTGGCGCCCGCTTTCCACCTGCTTCACCCACGAGCCTCCGGCAGACCTCGACATCCATCACCGAGTCCTGGGCAGCGAGGTCACGTTCAATCGCGACTTCCACGGCCTCGTGCTCTATGCGAGCGATCTGGATTCGGTGAATCCACTCGCAGATCCACTCCTGCGACCCTATGCACGGCAGTACCTCGATCTGCTCGCGCCACCCGAGGACACCTCCACGGTGGGACGCGTCCGGGACGTGGTCGAGGCGCTACTCCCCGGCGGACGCTGTTCTGCCACCCGGGTAGCACGGGGCCTGGGTATGGACCGGCGAACACTGCACCGGTATCTGGCGCAAGCGGACGAGACCTATTCGTCGGTGGTCGATGCGGTGCGTGCGGATCTCGCGACGCGCTACATCGCGCGTGACGGACGAACCCTGACCGGCATCGCAGGTGAGCTGGGATTCTCGAACCTGAGCGGCTTCTCCCGCTGGTTCAAACGCAAGTTCGGCCAGAGCCCGACCTCCTGGGCAGCGAACGAGCGCGAACCCAGATCGCGGTGATCGGGGCGAGCTGACGGCCTAGAACTCCTAGTACAGGCACTGGTGACCCAGCGGCCCGACTTCGACGCGTTCTTCACCGACGTGCCGGATGTCGCCGGGCTTGAATCCCGGCTGCGTGAGTCGTGGACGGCCATGACGGTCGGCGGCGACGCGGTCAGCACCCGAATCCTGCTGCAGGTCATTGGCCATAGCGCCCGCCCAGCCCGGGCCCTTTGCGGAGTTCGCCGAGAGGGCGCCCGACACCGTTATCGGGGCACTTGCGGCCGCAATGGTGCGCCGGGACGGACAGTGGGCACGGCAACAGCGGACGCGACGTGATCTCGGCGGGATTTCGGGGGCTGTTGTCCGATCGTTTGATCACCGGCGACGTCGAACGAACGGACCTTGCGGCCGAGAGACTCATCGGCCAAGTGCTGGGGGATGCGCTGCGCGGCCATGGCTGGATGGAATGGAACGACGTGGTCGTGGGTGGGTGGATGGGTGGATGGAGGGGTGTTCACCTATGCCGGTTCGGTCGGAGCTGCATGCGGATTGGATAGGTTGACCAGTTGGTGATCGCACTTGGTGATGGCTCCAGATCACACCAATCTGGAAGGTTTCCAATCTCAGTTGCTCGCAGCACCGGTTGGGGAGGACGAACTGGGCGAGGTCCGGGGCGTCGGGGTTGTGAGCTGAGGTGCGGACGTCCCGATCTCGACGAGCTGCACGGTCGGTCCTACCTGTAGATCGGCCTGACGACCGGACAGGGAGCGGGTTCTGATGAGCCCGTCTTGTCCTAGCTCATGAACGGCGCGCGCCCTCGACCATTCCGGCAGAGTCACCTGCAGGGGTGCAGCCGGCACCTGCAGCTCGCGATCAGCGTTGACGTCCCACACGGGTGCAGCGCGCCAGACGGTCAAGAAGAACGTGCCGTCAGACTTTTGTAGCAGCGAGGTCTGGATGTCGCGCGCTTGAGTTGCGAGCGAGTAGTCGAGCCGGCCCGGCTGGAAGTTCGCCCCCTGTGGGTCGGACAGAAGGCGAATCAGGCCCTGAAGAGCCTTGAAGGACTCCTTCGGCTTACCCGTGGAGTCGAGTAGCCCGAAGTTCGCCTCCTTGTCGTTGGGATTGGCCTTCTGGTCGACCAACTCGTACAAGAAGGCCCGCCTGATCCCCGCGTGGTAGCTGCCGAGAAGGAGTCGCGGGATATAGGTGGCCGCAGCTGTTCGACTCACGCCTGAGTCAGATGTGGGGCTGTTGTAGTAACCGGTCTCGGTGCTTATCACCGGCTGCTGTGTTGTGACGGGTTGTGCGATGTAGTGGAGGTTCCAGAGTAGGCTCCCATAGCCGTTCGGGCCCCATCCGTGCGTCTCTGGGTTTCTGTCGGACGGGTAGTAGTGAATGTTGCCGTAGTCGGTAAGGCTGCTCAGATCGCCTAGGGCCCGTGTGGATTCGGTCTTGGTCAACGAGGGCCCGATGATTCCGATGCCATTGAGGGTCGAGGTAGATCGCACCGTTGAGGCCAGTCGCTCCTGAACGGTGCGCGTCCTTGCCGCCCAGTCTGAGACATTTTGTGCATCTGGTTCGTTGACGCCTTCGAGTGTTCTGACGGCGTTCTTTCCGCCGGACCACGCAACGACATCGGCCAGCTTGTTGAAGTCGGTGGCTTGGCCCCAGGGTGTCTGCATGGAGGAAAGGAGGTTGAACTTCATGCCGGACTGAGCGAGGTCGCGCAGGCGCTGATAGTAGGTCGAACTAGCGTTAGCTGCCGGATAGGTGTAGATCCCGTCACGAAGGTTTTTCACCCCCAGTTCGAGCAGTCTGGGCTTGATGATGTCGTCGTATCGGTCGTAGATGGTGTCGGTGTAGTGCAGGTGGATATTGACGCCGATCGATTCGACGAATGCCGCGGCGGAGGACGCCTGCTGGCTGGGACTGGAGGTCGAAGCAACCGGAGTGGCGGCTCGGCTCGGCGCGGGTACGAGCAGGGTCGTGGCAGTGAGGGCCGCCACGGCAAAGCCGACCACGACGCGAGTTGGGGAGGTGTGATGCATGCCCATGCGACCATAGTGTCCGCTTCGGACCGTTATGTCCGCAAAGGGCCGAGTGGGCCTGGCAGCGAGGTCTTGTCCAGACGTCTGGACAAGAACCGGCTGACGGTGCACCGCGGGTAGTTTCGTGGCTTCGGAATCCGCCGCTATACCTTGCTCATCGGGTTCACCCTCAGCCGCGCTGAACCTACTCAACCTGCACGACTGAGCCTGCAAACGTGGGATTCTCGACGAATTGGGAAGACTCCTCGGCGAGCTAGAACCAGAGCGCATGCCCCGCAGGAGGCGACACCACTTCGTCTCCAGTAGCCGCCGGGCTGCGCCCTCGTCGACCGCGCGATCGGCAGATAGCGACCCCGCCCCGGCAGCGAAATCCACGGATTCCGCGGCTCGACCTCGGCCACATCGCGGCAGCAACCGCCCGTAGGCGCCGAGGGAACGAAACTCGACTAAGTCCGCAGGCGAATCGCGCTGCAATCAGGTCGGAGATGCGCCGAGTCGGGCCAGCGAGGCCAAATCGATAGAGAATCGGCGTCCGAAAACCGTCCGCAGGTCCAATAGGAGAACACAACGGGCGCGAATAGGTGAACCGTCACGGGATTGATGCCGCTTCCTTTCTTGTGAAGGAAGCAAACCATGCCCAAGCGTTACCCCGCCGAGCAGCGTGAACGCGCGGTGAAGATGGTCCTCGACCACCTCGATGAATACCGATCCCTGAACGCGGCCTGCCAGGCCATCGGGCCGAAGCTCGGTATCGGCCCGGAATCGCTGCGGACCTGGACCAAGCAGGCCCAGATCGACACTGCCCAGCTGCCAGGAGCCACCTCCGAGGAGCATCAGCGGATCAAGGCTCTCGAACGAGAGGTTCGAGATCTTAAGGACGCCAACGAGATCCTGAAGGCTGCCTCGATTTTCTTCGCGGGGGAGCTCGACCCTCGCCGCCGTTGATCTGCCAGTTCATCGATCAGATGCGTGCACAGAAATTCAGGGTCGAGTCGATCTGCCGAGTGCTCACTGCACAAGGAGTGCAGGTCGCCCCACGCACGTACCGAAACTGGAAAAGTGCTCCTCGTCGGAGCGAACCATCTCCGATGCCCACGTCACGAACGCGCTGCTCGGCACAGTCGACACCGCACAGGGGCTGTACGGGCGCCGCAAGATGACCGCCCACCTGCGACGCAGTGGCCACCAAGTCGCTGCCTGCTTCTTGACGTCCATGTGCACCAGCTCGCCGGGTCGCTGACGTTCGTAGCGCACCGCGGTGGTCTTCGAAGAGCGGATCATCTCACCGGTCAACGGGTCGCAGTCGGCCAGGTACGGCACCTGGTGTCGTCGCAGGACTCGGGAGACGGTGCGGGCCGGCACCTCGAGCTCCGCTGCGAGCCAGTCCGGTCCGCGTCGTTCACGCATGCGTAGTTCGACGATCCGCGTCTCGACTGTGGCCGCGGTTCGGGTCGGCATCATGTGCGGGCGTGAGGACCGATCATGCAATCCCGCCTCACCCTCGGCCACGTAGCGGTGCACCCAAGTGGACACGCATTTGCGGGAAACCCCCATCGCGCTGGCAATATGGGCCTTGGGCCAGCCGGCCCGGTGGCGTTCGACGATGAGCATTCTCCCGAGATACGTGGTGCGGGCACTACCGTGGGACACGAGAACCTCCGGCGGGAAGTGGGCCTTCGACAAGCCACACCCCAACCGGAGGTTCTCTTCACATCAAGCCGACACGCCCGCTACCAATGTCCTGGCCGGGTACACCTAGCGGGTTTGCAGATCACGCAGACGCTCGGCTGGGGTATCCCAGTCGAGCGTTTTGCGTGGACGGGTGTTGAGTTGGCGAGCGACGTGTTCGAGGTCTTCGGGACCATGAACACTCAGGTCGGTGCCCTTCGGGAAGTACTGGCGTAGCAGGCCGTTGGTGTTTTCTTTGGTGCCGCGTTGCCAGGGTGAGGCGGGGTTGCAGAAGTAGACGGGCATGTCGGTGGCCATCGTGAATTGCTTGTGCCGCGCCATCTCGCAGCCCTGGTCCCAGGTCAGCGACCCCTGCACGACAGCTACCGATCGCCGGTCGATGCTGTTCCGTCGCTGTCGATCTTGGTCACCGCAGATTTGTATCGAGTGCCGCGCACGTAGTCCACCACGGCGCCGTCCGAGTGGATTCTGCCCGGGCCCGCGCGTCGGATTCCGTCGCGCCAGTCCCTGGCCGTCCGCACGTTCACACCGACCTCGGCGGCGGCGTCACCTGTTGACCAATCATCGGCGATCAGGTCTATGAAGCGCCGCCGGGCTTCGGGTTTGCCGACCACGATCCGGCCACCGACTTCAACAAGCTGGCCGATGTCGTTGCCTGGTCCGGCGGAAAGAACGCCGTCAGAACACTGAGAGAGACGCGAGGGATGGACGAAGGCCCGACTCTGCAATGCCCCAGGGAGTTGGCATTGCATGATCCTGTGGGACCTTCGTCCATCATGCTGACTGTCCTAGGGAGGACACCCGGTCAGGGCAGTCAGCAGATCGGGACGGACGCTGTCCGCGCGGCGGAATTCGTTTTCGGGCGCCCTCGGATGGAGCGATCAGAGTAGGCGGTCGCCCAATTCGATGTCCCCGGTTTCATCATGATGCTGGAACCCACGGACCGCCTTGGAAGCGGATTCCGAGTGTCGGTTCACGAGAGCCGCATGCTGAATACAAGTGCGGGTCCGTGGGCTCCGTCTACACCGGTCACGTCACTGGGGATCACCATCGTGTGACCGGTGAGTCTTGTTGTCGGCTTCCATCGACCGGCATTGCGAGGCTTCCGATTTCGGTGACCGACATGGTTTACGATGTCAGGTGCTGATCATGCGCCTGTCGACGAAATCAGCGACAGCGGCGCGAAGGGCAGGGTGGCATCCTCGGCGATCCGGGCCAGCTGGTTGTACTTGGCCAGGCGTTCGGACGACTTGGTGGATCCGATCTTGATCTGCCCGGCGGCTGTACCTACCGCGAGATCTGAAAGGAAGTCGTCCTCGGTCTCGCCGGATCGGGCGGACACGACCGTTACGTACGAGGCCGCGCCGGCCTGTGCCATGACGTCGAGGGTACCCGTGAGGGTCCCGTTCTGATTCACTTTGACGAGCACACCGTTGGCGGCATTCTCCTCGATGCCGCGGGCGAGTCGCTGGGAGTTCGTGGTGAACAGGTCGTCACCGATGAGGCGGACTCGGTGGCCGAGACGGGTTGTCAGTTCTCGCCAGCCACTCCAGTCGTCCTCGTTGAGGGCGTCCTCAATGGAGGCGATGGGGAAGTCGTTGACCCAAGATTCGACCATGTCGATCATGTCGGTGGTGGAGGCCCGACGACCCTCGCGGCGGAGGTGGTAGTCGCCGGTCTCTGCGTCGAAGAGGCTGGTGGCGGCAACGTCGATTGCGATCGCGACATCGCTTCCAGGGGTGAACCCGGCGCGCTCGATGGAGGCGACGAGAAGTTCGAGTGCCTCGCTACCGGTTGCGCAGCCTGGGCTGATGCCACCTTCGTCGGCAAGCAGCGTGGGCAGTCCGCGCTCTGCTGCGACCGTGGTGGCGGCATTGCGGACCTTCACGTTCATGCGGATGGCATCGAGCATCGAGGTGGCGCCGATGGGGATGGCGAGGAAGTCCTGGACATCCATGCCGCGGCCGGCGTGCAGACCGCCGGAAAGGACATTAACCATGGGCATCGGCAGGGTAGGGGCGGGGGCTTCGGCCAGTTTCGCGATCCGCCGGTACAGCGGCTCACCACCGGCGAGCGCGGATGCTCGGCACACGGCCAAGGAGGTGCCCAAGACCGCGTTGGCCCCGAGACGAGATAGGGAGTCAGTGCCGTCGAGTTCCCGCAGAACGGTGTCACAGCCGCGCTGGTCGAAAACGTCGAACTGGCGCAGGGCTGCTGCGATCTTGGTGTTGACGTTCTCGACTGCGGTCAGAACACCGAGGCCGTCGTAGTAGTCCACGTCGCCGTCGCGCAGTTCGTGCGCCTCGTGTGTGCCGGTCGAGGCTCCGGAGGGTACAGCGGCTCGGGTTACGATTCCGTTCGCCAGGCCGATCTCGACCTCGACCGTCGGGCGTCCACGGGAGTCGAGAATCTGTCGCCCGTAGATGGTCTCGATTGTGCTCATGGAGCAACTCCATTCGATGGGGGAGTGGGATGGTTGCAGGGATTGAGGGGGCTCTGGCCACGCAGTACCCGGACGACGTCTTCTGCAGCTCGTCGACGCAGTTCGGTTACCGCCACCTCCGAGGAGAAGCCGATGTGCGGCGTGAGGGTCACGCCTTGATGGTCGAGTAGCGCGGCATGGATGTCGGGTTCGCTCTCGAGTACGTCGAGGCCTGCACCGGCGAGATGGCCGGATGTGAGTGCTGCGACGAGTGCCTTTGTGTCGACCAGCCCGCCACGACTGACATTGATCAGGTAAGAACCCCGGGGCATCTTCTGCAGTTCTGCGGTTCCGATCAGATGCCGGGTGGTATCGGTGAGCGGAGCGTGCAGAATCACCACATCACTGCGGCGCAGCAACTCGTCGAGTTCGAGGAAATCGACGTCGTCGTGGTCGGACGGGGGGCGGGGGGTGTGAACAATGACCTTCGCGCCCAACGCCTTCAGCGTGCGCGTCGTGACGCGCCCGGTCCGGCCGAACCCGATCACCCCGCAGGTCAGCGCCGAGATCCGGCGCGGGTACAGCCCGCCTGCGGACCAACCGTCGGAGCGGACGTGTCGGTCAGCTTCGACGATTTTGCGTGCCCACGAAACGAGCAGGGCAACAGCGTGGTCGGAAACTTCTTCGACGCAGTAGTCGGGCACGTTGGTGACCTGGACCCCACGGTCGGCGGCAGCTTCGACTGCGATGTTGTCCAGACCGACGCCGAGGCGAGTGATCACCCGCAGGTCACCGGTCTTCGCAATGGCTTCCGCCGATACCGGCGCCCAACAGGTGAGGATCGCACAGGGGCGGTGCTGGGCGGCCAACGCCTCGATCTCGGAACTCGATCCGGCGACGGCCGGTCCGGTGACCAAGCGGAAACCGGCCGTCTCGATCACCTCGCGTTCGATGTGATCGTTCGGCCAGGGTCGATCCGTGAGCAGTGCAGTGCCGGGTCGATCGTCGTTCATGTTCGACTCCGTCTCGGCTGAGTGCACTGCGTGCGCGATCTGCGCTGGCATCATCAGGGTAATGCTATCGATAGCATTGGGCAAGTCGTGAGCCTCGACCTGACTCCTCCTCGGAGGATGGGGCGTTAGACGGCCCCGATGCCGGGACCTGTCGGCGGCGCAGTGCTTCCTCGAAAAACCAGCTCTCCCAGCTGTTTCGAGGAGAACGTGGTGTCGGGGTCGGATGCGCGATCGGTGAGGCGCTCGAGAAGCCGGAGACCGCAGGCGGTGGCCATGTCACCGATGGGTAGACGGAGTGTGGTCAATCCTGGTCCCCACCACGAGAAACCCGGTTCGTCACCGAATCCGGTCACCGACAGCTCGTCCGGGATCGTGGTCCCGGACCGGAAGAGCTCGTCGAGAACACCGGTCGTCAGCCTCACTGATCCGACGACGATCGCGGTCGGTGGCGTGGGCGTGTCGAGCAGTCGTCGCAGTGCTTGACGGCCGTTGTCCTCGGCGGCGGGCGAGATGTGTTCGACCAGGTGGACGTGGGACTCGAGTCCTCCGGCGCGAAGGGCGTCGCGGAAGCCCTTCAGCCGTTGTTTCCCGGTGGGTAGTGCGACGGGGCCTCCGATGTAGCCGATCCGGCGGTGACCGAGGTCAACGAGGTGAGCGGTGGCCATCTTGAGTGCACGATGATCGTCAATACCGCACCAGTCCGGACCGAGGGAGCGATGTCGGCGCAGCATCTGAATATGGGGGAGACCGTTAAGCAGTGATACCGTCTCGGGACGTGGCCGGGCGGTAGGGACAATGATCACGCCGGCGATCCGCGAGGCCGACAGCTCGCGCAGGTGTTGCAGTTCAGCGTCGGGTTCGTCATCGGTCTCGGAGAGCATTAGCTGGAATCCCTCGGCCTGGAGATTCTTCGAAAGCTCATGGGCGATGGTCGAGTAGAAGCTGTTGCGGACGTCGGGGATGACCAGCGCGACGACATTGCTCGAGATGCCGCGCATCATTCGTGCTGCACGATTGGAGACGTATCCCATCTCCTCGGCTGCCTTCCGGACGCGGAGTTTGGTTCGCTCGCTGATGCGGGCGTCGTCGGTGAGAGCGCGACCGACGGTGGAGACCGACAGTTCGAGCCGCTGTGCGATGTCTTTGGTCGTGATCACTGTTTTGGCATCCTCCCCTGGCGACGGTGGCATGGATGCTACCGATCGCACAGGCACACTCTCGGTGCCATCATATGTTCCGTTACCGCGGGCCGGCATCGGCGAGATCGGTCCGTTCACGGAGGGGATCGAGGATATCGTGCGCTGCCCGGGAGGCAGGCAGGCGTCCTCATGCGGTGCGACGTTGTTTGCGCCGGTCCAGGTCGCTGGTTCCACCCCATATCCCGAATCGCTGGTCGGATTCGACGGCGAAGTTGCGGTATGCACGTTGTACAGGGCGCCGAGCGCAGACCTGCTTGACGGCATGTTCGTGGCGCAGTCTCGGGCCGTGTTGCACTCCGTCGTGTTCGAAGAACAGATCTTGGCTCATGTTTCTGCACAGCGCGTCGATCTGCCGGTTCCAGAAGGTGGTAGGCGCCCGGTGGGCCGACTCACGGTGTGCGTCCTTCATCGCGGAAGTCTGTTCCTCCCCGAAGCGGTGAGGGGGAAACCGGGCAGGATCCCTTGTGCGAGGGAGGGGGACACGCACAAGGGATCCTCCGGCCCGACGGCGAGCGGATACCGTCGGGGTAGTGGGGGCTACTGGTCGAGCTTGAGCCCGTTCAGGACACCCTGCATGTAGCCGATGGCGTAGGCGCGGCCGCGGCTGCAGTACGCCTGGGGCGAGGTGTCGCCCCAGGTTGCGATATCGCCCAGCATGGCCGGAACGTGGTCGTCGATGAGGAAGCCGTCGAATCCGCGGTCGTGCAGGCGTCGGATGACTCGGGCGGGGTCGAAGTTGCCCTCACCGAGGAAGCACTCCTCGAAGACTGGCACCGTGCCGCGAACGTCCCGGAAGTGAACGTAGAAGATGCGCCCCTCCGGTGCGAGCAGGTCGATCACCTCGTTGACTGCTTCTTCACCGCCCATTTCGGATACGGTGCCCATGCAGAAGTTCAAACCCCATGCCGGGCTTCCCTTGGCGCGCCGGTATGCCTCAGCGATGCCCTCGGGGGAGACGAACAGCCGCTCGACGCCGCCGAGCGCGTCGGTAACCGGCGGATCGTCCGGGTGCAGGGCGAGCCGAACTCCTACTTCCTCGGCGACCGGCAAGACCGCGTCAATGAAGTACTGGTAGTTCTTCCACATCTGCTCGCGGTCGAGGATGCGGCGTTCGTCCGGCACGTCGGGAGTGAGCTTGTAGGACGCCAGTGCGTTGCCCTTGTGCGCCTCGGCGGCGTCGAAGGCGGACACGGCGGCACCGCCTCGGCCCTTGGCATCCATGTCGGTGCGCCAGACGTAGGTTGGCAGGAAGTTGTAGCCGAGCAGGGTGTAGCCGGTCTCAGCCATGTTGCGCAGCGTCGTGTGGAAGTTCTCGATCTGCTCGTCACGCCCGGGCAGGCCGCGTTGAATCTTCCAGAAGTGCTTCAGGGGAACGTTTTCCAGGCCCTCGATGACCAGTCCCTGTCGGTCGCAGTCCGCACGCAGGGCTGCGAGTTCCTCGACGCCCCAGTATCCCTTCTCTCCCGGCAGGTTGCTCGGGGTGTGGAACTGCACGGACTTGAGCCCGAGCTGATGCGCGAACTGCGCGACTTGTTCGTCGTGTTCGTCGATGTGGCCGAGGGCGATCCTGATCGGCATGTGGGAGGGTCCTCCTACTACGAGATGGGTGGTGTTGGAAGGTGTGAATGAAGTCGCTTCTGAGGCCGGGTCAGTCGGAGAAGTAGTGCGGGTGCTCGTCCCGGAGTCGGGGCAGATGGATCAGGGCGCGCCGGGAGTGCGTCTGGATGAGCTGTCGTCCGCCGGCGAGGTCCCGGGCGTCGAGCGCGTCAACGATCCGGGTGTGCTCGTCGATGAGCTCTTCGGTGGTGCGGTGCTCAGGCAGTGTCAGCCTGCGCAAACGATCCATGTGCAGTTTTGTTCCCTGCACGACGTCCCAGGCGCCGGGATACCCCGCCATGGTGAAGATGGCCCGGTGCATTGCTTCGTCGGCAGCGAAGAACAGTTCCTCGTCCTCGCTGCGGTAGGCGTCCTTCTGCTCTTCGAGCAGATCGCGCAGCGCATCCGTCCGGAGATTCTCTTGGGCGCAGGCGGTCTCGAATGCGCCGCATTCGAGGTTCTCGCGCACGAACTGCGCCTGGACGATATCGGTCACCTTGATCCGAGAGACCTGGGTGCCGACCTGCGGGACGACGTTGACCAGACCGGCCTCAGCCAGTCGAGTCAATGCCTCACGCACTGGTGTGCGACTGACCGAAAACTCGTCGGTCAGCACGCTCTCCGACAACTGGAGTCCGGGCTCGAGCCTCAGATCTCGTATCGCGGACTGCAATTCCTCGAAGACGAGGTCCGATGCCCGGCGTCCCGTTCGCGTGCGGGAGATCGGCGTCAGGCCGAGCCCTGCGCGAGCGCGGTCGGTGCGTGTGTTCGTGCTTACGATCATGGGTTGATAGTTGCACAGATCACATCTTGTATGCAAGTATTCAAGTCATGTCAGAACTCATCACGAAGGTCGCGCTCGTCACAGGCGGGACCAGCGGTATCGGTCTCGGGGCAGTGGAATCCCTACTGGCGCATGGGGCGTCGGTGGCGCTTTGCGGCATCGATCCCGACCAGACCGGCGAAGTCGAGCAACGCCTGAAAAGTGGGTACGGCGAGTCGCGCGTCCTGGCGGTCACTGCCGACGTCACGAGCGAGTCGGCAATGCGGTCGTTCGCAGACTCCGCCGCCCGGCACTTCGGCGGCCTGGACATCGCGGTCACCGCGGCCGGTATCCAAACCTACGGATCCGCCGCCGACATCGACCTGGATCTGTGGAACCGAACCCTGGCGGTAAACCTCACCGGCTCCTACCTAGCTGTCAAGGCCGCGCTGCCTCACATCCGGCTCAGGCGCGGAGCCGTGGTACTGGTCTCGTCGGTGCAGGCGTTCGTGAGCCAGTCCAGCGTTTCAGCGTACTCCGCGAGCAAGGGCGCCCTTAACGCGTTTGTCCGAGCACTGGCGATCGACGAGGCGCCACACGGCGTCCGCGCGAACGCCGTGTGCCCGGCCTCGGTGGACACTCCGATGCTCCGGGCAAGCGCACGTCAGTTCTCGGACGGAACCGACGCTGGTGAGCAGGCCGTGGTCGAGCAGTGGGGTGCAATGCATCCGGTCGGCCGTGTAGCCCGCCCGTCCGAGATCGGCGAGGTGATTGCCTTCCTCGCAAGCGATCGAGCCAGCTTTGTCACCGGTATCTCGATGCCGGTCGACGGAGGGCTGTTGTCCAGCGTCGCCGTGGCCATTCAGGACTGACCATGCCCGACTACTCCCGCATCGAGATCATCGTCGCGTCGGATGCCGAAGTTGGTGAAGGTCCCTTCTGGGCGCCCGACTCAGCAACCGTGCACTGGGTGGACATCCCTGCGGGAACAATCCACAGTTTCGAGCTGGCGACTGAGAGGACGCGGTCGGTGTCGGTTGGCACCGATGTCGGATCGGCTGTGCCGCGTCCCTCCGGCGGGTTCGTCGCAGGCACCGCGGACGGATTCGCCCACATCGACCTCGACGGCCGCCTTCACCCCATTGACAGCTTCTTGCATCCCATGATCCGCATGAATGACGGAAAATGCGACGCGGCGGGAAGGTTGTGGTCCGGCAGTACCGCATACGACTTCACCGACGGGCTCGGTGCACTTCACGTTCTCGACGAAACCCTGACCTGTCGCACCGTCCTTGACGGCCTGACCCAGCCGAACGGACTCGGCTGGAGCCCCGACAACCAGACGTTCTACCTCGTCGACAGCGTCACCCAGGACGTGTCCGCTTTTGACTTTCACCTACCGAGCGCAACGATCTCGCGCAGGCGCACCCTGATCAACCTCGAGCAGGCCGACGGCGTGCCCGACGGCCTGGCGATCGACTCAGCAGGATGCCTGTGGATAGCTCTGTGGGGCGGCGGCACCCTGGTGCAAATCTCTCCCGACGGACAGATCCTCGAACATCTCGAAGTACCCATCCCGCAACCCACGTCGTGCGCCTTCATCGGCGCCGGCCTCGAGACCCTCGCTGTCACCTCCGCACGTGCCGGTCAACCATCCGGCGGCATCGATGGCTCGATTCTCGCGATCCACGGCCTCGCCGTCACAGGAGCACCGGTATCGCCCTTCTGTCGCTGACCTCGCCCTTAGGGGCAGTCACCTCGTCACTTAGGACCAACCATGCAACACGACATCCACTCCTCCTCGGCAGGTACACCGGTACCGGTACACGAACCCACGCCGACACCCCACTCGAGCGGGATCATCGCCTTCGTGGCCGGCACCGCCGCCTTGGGCGGGTTCCTGTTCGGTTTCGACACTGGCATCGTCTCGGCGGCGCTGCTTTACATCCGCGAGGACTTCGATCTCGGTACCTTCGGACAGCAGGCGACCGTGTCGGCGCTGCTGGTGGGCGCCATTCTGGGCGTCATGGTCACCGGCTCCGTGCTCGAGCGCATCGGACGAAAGAGAGCGCTGCTCGTCGTGGCGTCCGTGTTCACGGTCGCAGCCCTGGCCTGTGCCGTAGCACCCAATGTCACCGTTCTGATGGTGGCGAGATTCTTCCTCGGGCTAGCGGTTGGCGCGTCGTCGGTCGCGGTGCCGGTCTACATCGCCGAACTCGCGCCCGCGACCTCCCGGGGGCGCTTGGTCTCGATGTACCAGCTGCTCATCGGCATCGGGATCTTCGTCTCCTACCTCGTCGGATACGCACTGTCCGACGGCGAGCACTGGCGTTGGATGCTCGGGCTCGCCGCGGTCCCGTCGATCATCATGATGATCGGTGTTCTCCGCCTGCCGGAGAGCCCCCGCTGGCTGCTGACGAAGGGTCGCGACGACGCCGCTAGGGCCGCCCTGTCACGAATCTATCCCGTCTCCGCCGTCGAGACGATGGTCAACGACATCAAGAACATCCCGACCGGGGACTCGTCCACCACGTTCCGCACCCTGTCCAAGCCTCGCTTCCGCCGCGCAGTGACCATCGGCGTCGTCGTCGCTGCGACGAATCAGCTAGTCGGCGTCAATGCAGTCATCTACTACGCCCCTACCCTTCTCATCGAGGCTGGCCTCGGGGCCTCGGCATCACTGCTGTCCTCTGTGGGCATCGGCGTGGCCATTGTCGTCTTCACCGCGATCGCGCTGCTGTGCATCGACAAGGTCGGCCGACGGCCACTGCTGCTCGGTGGCATCGCTGCCATCGTCGTCAGCCTGATCTTCATAGGCTGCGTGTACCTGATTCCTGGACACTCCGGACTCACCGGAGCACTGCTGGTCGCCGGGCTGATCGTGTACATCGCCGCCTTCTCGGCCAGCCTCGGACTGGGTATCTGGCTCATCAACAGTGAAATCTTCCCGACGTCGATCCGCGGCAAGGCCGCGAGCCTCGGATCGCTGACGCACTGGGTTCTGGACTTCGTGATCGCGATGACCGCACTGTCGCTGTTCCAGCTCCTGACCCCGTCCGGCTTGTTCTGGATATTCGGTGTATTCGGAATCATCGGCTTCGTCTATCTGTTCCGCTTCCTCCCCGAGACGAAGAACCGCACTCTCGAAGAGATCGATGCCGAACTCTCCGGAACGGCCGAACGGCCCGACGTCCGGGCACCGCTGTCACCCGCCCGCCACTGAACACAACCCGCACGAGGACACTCACATGACAGGCACACAACCCGCGGAGCAGCTGACCACCAGGCACGATGAGCGCTGGCTCGAGGCTGAAACACACCGACTCCTGTCCTTCGGTATCGATTCATCTGACCGGAGAAAGGGATTCGGATGGCTCACCGATGACGGAGCGGTCGACCAAGACCGTGAGAGATTCACCTGGGTGAATTGCCGTATGACGCACGTGTACGCACTCGGTCATCTACTCGGATATCCGGGGGCCGACGACGCGATGCGCGACGGAGTCGAAGCGCTCATGACGACACTGCACGACAACCAATCGGGAGGCTGGTATCCCTCGGTGACCGCCAACGGCACCCCCGCGGCGTCGACGAAGGATGCATACGACCACGCCTTCGTTCTGCTCGCAGCCTCGAGCGCCGTCGTCGCCGAAGCCCCCGGGGCGCGAGCACTGCTGGCGTCCGCGCTCCGAATCTGGGAGAAGTACTGGTGGGATGAAATAGAGGGGCTGACACGCGACCGCTGGTCTCACGACTGGGGCTCCTGCGACGCCTACCGCGGGGCGAATGCCAACATGCACACCGTCGAAGCACTCCTGGCCGTCGGTGACGTCACCGGCGATCCCATTCATCATCAACGCGCCCTCCGCATCACCGCGCGCATCGTGCACGAGTTCACCCGAACCAACCGGTGGCTGATGCCCGAACACTTCGACGCCGACTGGCAGCCCGATCTCGAATACAACGGTGACCTACCGGACGACCCGTTCCGGCCGTACGGCGTCACGATCGGACACCTTCTCGAGTGGTCCCGACTGTGCCTCAATCTTGCCGCCTCCCTGGGCGAGGAGGCACCGGCATGGCTGACCGAGGACGCAATCGCCCTGTTCGACACGGCGATCCGTTTCGGGTGGGAAGCAGACGGACATCCAGGCTTCGTTTACACAGTCGGCTGGGACGGGGCGGTCATCGTTCCGACCCGTCTGCACTGGGTGGTGTGCGAAGCGGCGTCCGCTGCAGCAGCACTCGCTATCGCGACCGGAGCGAGCTGGTACACGACCTGGTCCGAGACATTCTGGGCCTACGCCGAGGCCACCTTCATCGACCGTAAACAAGGATCCTGGCATCACGAACGTACGCCCGAAGGCCTTGCCTCGGCCAGCGTGTGGACGGGCAAGCCCGATCTCTATCACGCGGTGCAGGCAACTCTCATTCCCCGGCTGCCGTTGGCTCCGAGCCTGGCAACCGCTGTGAAAGCTTGCGATCTGCCGTTTGCAGCACAGTAATTCAGCACGTACCTGCGCGTAGGGGTGTCGCGGTTGACGAACCGCGGCACCCCTGCCTTCGTCTGTGCCGCCGTTGAAGGCATAGGGCGGCGGCGGTTCCGGGTCGATGAGTCCCGCGAGCTCCGGTGCGTCAGCGTTCTCGACAGGTAAAGAAACGACGCGATCCGACCGGCGTCCGCTCGTCGCGCGGCTCCTCATGCCGGTAGGGCCCAAGCCGTGTGGCTTAGGCCCTACCGACGTGGGGGACTATGCGACGTGGTTCGGCAGCATCGACCACAGGGTCTCGACAGTGACGGCGGGGTCCTGTAGCGCTGTGAGTGCAATCGACCGTGTCAGTGACCTTTGGGGCACGGTGAGGTAGTCAACCGGCGACTTGCCGTCGATGCGGGCCAGCAGCAATGCGCCGATGTGGCGGGCAAGGTTGCTGTACTGACTCTCATCGAGGTTCGACAGGCGCGTGGTGTACTCGCGAGTGAAGGTCTGCGCGCAACCAAGGTAGCCCTGAAGCGACTGCGGCCGGCGAATCGACTTGAGCAGTAGATGAGTCTGGAGGAAGGCGACGTCGAATACCGGGTGGCCGTAATGGGCGACCTCCCAGTCCAGAACCCATCCACCGAGTCCGTCGGTGAGTACGTTCTTCGGCGAGAAGTCCCCGTGCACCAGGGAGAGCTTCTGGGTGACTAACTCGGTCGCCAGTGCCTCGAGCTGATCGGCCACTACGGGGTTACGGCCGGCGGCGACCCGGTAGTAGGGATCGATCCGCAGCGACTCGAAGTAGCTGGCGTCGAACCTAGACGCCACCGCCTGGTCCCCTGCCGTCTCGGAGTGCCAAACAGCCAGGGACCGTCCCAGGAACCCGGCGACCTCGTCGCGGGTGTCCCCGGCGAGGAGGTCGTCCTTCCAGTTGCGCCAGTGTTCGGGAGCACGCGCAATGCAGATCACCAGCGCATCCTCGTCGATGTCGAGCACCGCCGGCACTGCCTCAGGGGTGAGGTTACTGGCAGTTTCGAGTGCGTGCGCCTCGACGAGGATGCGCAGCGGATCGGCGTACCATTCCTCTTTCACCGCCAGCTTGGACATCGCTTGTTTCAGAACCAAGTTCACATGTCCGTCGGTGACAGCGAAGACATCGTTGGAGACGCCACCGGTCAGTGCTTCGACTGTGACGCCAGGGCCAGGCGCGTCAAGCACGTGCCGCTCTATCAGGTAGCCGACAACGCTGTCGTGGGTCAGCATGGTGCTAACCCTGCGCGGGCGCGAACGTGTGCTTCATCACCAGGTCGTCGACGCGAGTGACGACCTGGTCGTCCTTGGTGAGAAAACGATTCGGGGTCTGGCCCAGACCGACGCCGGACGGGGTGCCGGTCAAGATCACGTCGCCGGGCAGCAACGTGACGATCGCGGACAAGTACTCGATCAGCTCACCGACGCTGAAGATGAGGTCCGCGGTGGAGCTGGACTGCATGGTGGTCTCGTTCAGATCGCACGAGACGGCGATGTCGTCCGGGTTGGGGAACTCGTCCGGAGTGATGAGCACGGGTCCCATCGGAGTGAAGCCTGCGAACGACTTACCGAGGCTGAACTGAGGCGTTCCGGCAGGGCGCATCTGCACATCGCGCGCGGAGAAGTCCTGCGCTGCGGTCACACCTGCCACGTAGGACCAGGCGTCGGCGGCGTTGACACCCACAGCGAGAGCCCCGATCACCACGGCCATTTCCACCTCCCAGTCGACCTGGTCGGTGGGCAGTGCAACGACTCCGTGTGCGCCGGTGATGGAGCTGGGGAACTTGGTGAAGACCAGCGGCACCTCGGGCTTGGGCAGACCGGACTCAATCTGGTGGGCCTGGTAGTTCAGGCCAATACCGAAGACCTGACGCGGTGTGGGGGTGGGGGAGTTCGCGGTTGTCGGGTCGAACTGCTCGGCGGCCTCGGTGGTGTCTGCGGCGGCCCAGGCAGTGAAGGCCTGCCACTGGTCGTAGACAGTTGCCGGGCTCGGCCCGAACTTTCCACCACTGGCTTCGTAGACGTCGACCGCCTTGTCGTTCTTGACGATCTTGGCGCGGCCGTTGACTGATGCAAATCGCATGAGAGTGTCCTTAGTGTTTTCTGGATAGGAAGCGCCGTCAGCCGGCGAGGATCCCGCCGTCAATGACGAGCTCTGTTCCGGTAACGAAGGCAGCGTCGTCGCTGGCCAGGTACAGGGCGGCTCGAGCCACCTCGATCGGTTGGGCGAGTCGCCCCATTGGCTGACGGGCGGTCAGTTGGGCACGCCGTGCCTCCGGATCCTCGGCCTCGTCGAGAAGGCGACCCACCCACGGCGAGTCCACGGTTCCCGGGCAAACGCAGTTACATCGGATGCCCGCGTCGGCCCACTGGACCGCAACCTGCTTGGTCAGGCTGATGACTGCGCCCTTGCTCGCAGAGTAGGCGGCGCGGTCGGGCAGACCGATCATCGCCGCGGCCGACGCCGTGTTGACGATGACACCTGAGCCACGTTCGAGCATGCCGGGCAGGAGGTACTTCATGCACAAGAAGGTGCCGCGCGCATTGACGGCGAACACCTTGTCCCACTCGTCGACAGTCGAGTCAACGACGTTGGTGGTGGACCCGATGCCAGCGTTGTTGCAAAGGATGTCGACGCCGCCGAGGAATCCCATGGCCTCGGACGTCATCCGTTCAACATCGGTGGAAGAGCTGACATCGACCGCCACCTTGTGCGCGCCCTCAGGAGCGCTCGCCGGGTTGAGGTCGGCAGCGACAACCTGCGCCCCTTCTTCCAGGAACAGGCGCGTCATCTCGAACCCAATCCCGGATCCGGCGCCGGTCACCACGACACGGCGACCCTCGAATCTACTCATTCACAAACCTCTCGGATTCAGGCAAGTCGAGGACTTGCCTGCTCAAACATCGCTATGGGTGGCCGAAGTGGGCGCCCGGACAGGTCTCGACCGATCACTCGACGGGACAGGCGACCGGCCATCAATCAATTCCACAACCGAGTTGCATGATGTGCAACACGGTTGCAACCGTAGGGCGCACGTGCGGACCATGTCAACCGTCGCCCAGTCCGCTGATCACGCCGCTCCTCGCCTTGAGTGGGGAGTGATGCATCTGCCAACGCGACCTTCCTGCCAAGTTGCATCATCTGAGACCCCATTGTGTCTATTGCAACTTTGCTGTTAGCTTGTGACGCAGAGCACGGTGCCGTCCACCGTGGTCGACGTTCGAAACAACCCGCACCGGAACGCTTCCGCCTGGGATTGCAGGTAAGTGCAGCGCATGGCCGCCGCGACGCGTTCGACTTGCGAAAGGAGGCTCACGATGACAACCGTGCTCCGATCTGGTCACGCACATCGGATCGGAAATTCCGTAAGACGCTGCTGTGTAGTCGATTTGAACTTGCACCGCTCTGTTGCGCTATTCGGCACTCGATTGCAGCGTCCGCAACGTTCGACTATTCTGCAGCGCACCACCACCGTCGGCCTGCTAGGCCGACCACGATCGATCGAGGAGGATGGCTATGGCCGAGGCGCCCGCAGGAGCGAGGACGCTGCTGCGTGGCCTGGCTCTGCTCGAGTGCATCGCGACGGACACCGAAGGCAGCAGTGTTACAGCGCTGTCGATGGCCACCGGGCTCGACAAAGGAACGACCTCGCGCCTCCTCGCCACTCTGCGCGAAGCCGGCTACATCAGGCAGGATCCCACCGATCGCCTGTACCGACTCACCGGCAAGGTGCTGAAGTTCTCCGAGACCTACAGGGACCAACTCGATCTTCGGTCGATCGCGCGCCCCCACCTGACGAGACTTCGGGACCTGGTCGACGAAACCGTGCACCTCGGCGTCACCGACGGTGAAAAGATCACCTACATCGACAAGGTCGAGTCCTCGCAGTCGATTCGCCTCGAGTCGCGACTGGGACATCAGGAGCCGATCTATACAACGGCCCTGGGACGCGCCATCCTCTCCCGGGTTCCGGCCGAGGACCGTCGTGCACTGGTGATCGAGGCCGATCTGAACACCGGGGCGCGCAGGTCGACTCTGTCGCGCAAGGACCTGCTCGACCTGCTCGATCGGGCCGCCGAGCTCGGATATGCAACCGAAGACGAAGAGAACCGTCCGGAGGTCACCTGCGCGGGAAGTGCCATCGTCGACGCAGCCGGCCGGCCCATCGGCGCGGTGAGCATCTCCGGCCCGTCCTACCGCATGGCACCAAGACTGACCGCGCTCGGACTGGCCGTGCGTGAAACGGCCCGCGCTGTGACCGACGAACTCGCCGGAGTCAACGCCGGAGCACTCTGACTCCAATCAATATGCAGCGAGGCCGACGGACCCGCGAGCCCGTGGCGGGAGCAGCTTTCAGTGGACACCTCGGGTCGACAGCCCTCGCTTCGCCCGATCGCAACGAGCGCTGATGGCGTGACGTTGCCCTGGGTGACGTCATGTCAATTGAGTGAGCTGCGCCGACCGCTTCCGAAGTTCTTGTCCCACCCAACCTCTCAGGACGGCGACCTGCCGGATGCCGGGCAGTGCGTCCTTCCTCTGTCAGTCGGAGACCCAATGTCAATTGAACTGCTCGCCGAGCCCGTGGAGGCATGGACTCGGCACGACACCATGCTTATCACTTACTCTGTGCTATCGATCGCACTGCTGGTCTTCTTGATCAGCAAGTTCAAACTGCACCCGATGCTCGGATTGACCATCGTCTCCTTGACGCTAGGACTTGTGGCCGGCCTGGGGTCGTCGCAGACGGTCAAGTCTTTCCTCCACGGCGCCGGCGCCACCTTCGGCGATGTTGGCCTTCTCATAGGCTTCGGCGCGATCCTCGGTGTGCTCTTGTCTGAATCTGGTGGCGCAAACAGAATCGTGTCCACGTTGGTCGGTCCCTCTGGAACCCGGATGCTCCCCTGGACGATGACACTCGTCGCGATCGTCATCGGCATCCCGCTGTTCTTCGAAGTAGGACTGGTGATGATGATGCCGGTCATCTTCGCTGTGTGGAGGAAGTCTGGCGGATCGATACTCCGCACCGGCGTCCCTGTTCTCGCGGGACTGTCTGTGCTGCACGCATTGGTACCGCCACATCCCGGTCCCCTGGCTGCGGTCGCTTCCCTCAACGCGGACCTCGGTCAAACCCTGCTCTACGGCTTGATCGTCGCGGTCCCGACCGCGATCATCGCCGGTCCCGTCTACGGCAACTTCATCGCACGACGGATCTCTCCGACACCGCCGCCCGAGTTCATTCCGGACCTGGACAAGACCGACGCCGAGATCAAGGCCGGGCCCAGCTTCGCAGCCACCCTCGGAACGCTCCTCCTTCCCCTGATACTGATGCTCAGTAAGACCATCGTCGAGCTCACAGGGCTCGGTTCGGGGACTACCGCGGTCACCGGCTTCACCAACTTCGTCGGAACTCCCACTGTGGCGATGCTGATCGCGGTCCTCGTCGCGATGGTCACCTTCGGCCGTCACCTTAGCTTCGCGAAGGACGGATTCTCCGATCTGATCAACCGAGCACTCGCACCCATCGCCGGGATCGTCATGATCATCGCCGCCGGCGGCGGATTCAAGGACATCCTGCTCGACAGCGGAGTCGGCGACGCCATCGCCAAATCCGCTTCCGCATGGGATATCTCACCCCTCATTCTCGCGTGGCTGATCGCTGTGGCGATCCGATGCGCAACCGGATCGGCCACCGTCGCGACTGTGACGGCCGCAGGGATCATGGTGCCGATCGCCGCCCAGGCGGACGATGTCAACCTCGCCCTAGTCGCCCTGGCCGTCGGCTCCGGTTCCCTGCTCGTCTCGCACCTCAACAACTCCGGATTCTGGATGGTCAAAGAGTACTTCGGCATGACCGTCGGACAGACACTCAAGAGTTGGTCCGTCGTCGAGACGATTGCATCGCTCGTGTCGATCACCTGCATCCTGGGGCTCAGCCTGGTCGTCTGATGCGGCCTCCGGAACGCAGTAGCCGTCGGGGCGATTCGAACAGAGATCGAATCGCGTCGACGCCAACCGAAAGACGGAGTCCCTGGCCGATGTTTCGCCGGACCAAGATCGCTGCTGTAGCGCCGCAGAATCGACCGTATCTCGTCAAACGTGTTGTGGCGGTATCCGGACAGACAGTGAAGTGCCGGCCCGGTGACGAAGGGGTGAAGGTCGACTGGAAGACCTTGGTCGAGCCGTACGTCGACAGCCGGACATCGCCTGACAACGCTGTCCCGTGCAAAGAGGTGTTCTTCGGCCCGGTGGCGAGGCCGGAGGACAGCGTGTGCGTGAAGGGCGACAACCGGACCAGCTCGAAGGACTCGATTCCAAGAAGTCGTCCCGACAGTCTGGTTCGCCTCTGGCGACGGGCCCGGGACGAGTCCCGATAGGCAACGACTCCCGCCGCCAAACCGCTCACGAACATGTCACCACGCCCACGATGACGGCCCCCCGGAGGAGGTCGTTCGCTCATTCATTCAGGCCATCAATGCAGGCGATGTTGATGTCGGTCAATCGCCAATCATATTTCACCACAATAGCTTTCGTCGAATGATCACTGATCCCGAACATCCTTGATCGCTTTGATCCCGGATCTGCACCTGCTCGACATGGAGAAGAGACACATGACCCAAACGACGACCGGTCCCATGACACGCGACCTGACGACCATCACACAGCAAGCGCCCAGGCCGTCCTGGATGCAGCAATCCACACCGCATCCACTCAGTCGCTCAACGTTTCGGTGGCGATCCATGACGCCGGCGGTTACCTGCTGGCGTTCTCCCGGAAGGACGGGGCACCCGAGTTGACGATCGACATTGCACAGAACAAGTCCTACGCCTCGATCGCCTTCGACATCCTGACACATCAGTGGCAACGACATCATTCAGGACGACGAGCCGCTCAAACTCGGGACGGTCGACCGATCGGCTCGATCGGCCTGAGTGGTGGTCACGACACCCAGGGTATGGCCGTGGCGACCGAGGTCCTCGAAGTCTGCGGATCCTCCGCCTGATTTCAGGAGGGCACATTCGTGAGTCCGGCAGAACAGCACTAGCACTCGAGGAATGAGGTTGTTCTGCCGGGTCCCGCGTCTGGCCGCGGATCATCGGCCTCCACTCTCGGGGGCGCCGCCCGACGTATCGAACTACGCGGAAGGAGGTCGCGAACTGGGTAGCCTGTACCGCAAGGGCGCCTGTCGAGGGTGGCCCCGTTTGCGGCATTGACAGATGCGGACCCTGTGTTGTCGTCTCTGGCCTGACCTGGCCTGGCTTGGCGTGACCAGGACCAGACGTGCGGGACGGCCATCGCTCCTGTGGGCATCCATCTCCTGACCTCGCTGGTCCTAATACTTGTGGGAGATCTACAACGTCGACGGCGTCCGAATGGGAATCGATCACGGATCGCGCTTGATCCTGTGGACGAATTTCACTCTCTTCTCGCCGAGTCAATCTCAAGGAGATCGCATTGTTCCTCATCGTCCACGCTCTAATTGCCATCATTAGTCTGATCAGAACCCAACGCGAGGGACTGGTGCGGCGATTGGTGGCCGATATCGCAGTTGCCCATGCAAATATGAGATGGATCGAAGCCATGGATTGGAGCCCGCAAGCAGCAGAATCAAGCAGGATCCGCTACCCATCCGATGAATGACATCCACCAGTAATGAAGCCGACGACTGGCGCAGCTGGCCGATTACGTGCCACATGGAGTGCCGACAGGCAGGCGCAGTGGGTACGCCGATCGCTCGGAATCTGCCGCTACCTCAATGCAGCCAGATCGCTACCCTACTGCAGCAATGCTCTTGTGGAATTCGCAATCAAATGGGCTCCGTTCGGTGGGGCCAGCGACGATGAATTGTTCATCACTTTTGGATTATCTCGTCGCTCGAGCTTCCTTGCCGGCCTTGAGTCTGCACTGAAACCCCGGAACATGGAAGAAGAACGAATTCGAAGCCTAAAATCAAGTCTTTGGAACGATCTCGCAGAAGCGTGGGATGTCGGGAGTTTTACGGGAGAATGATTGGGAAGTTCTTATGTTGACCCGTTGCCGATCACCGGCACCGCAGATCCTGTGGTCGGGGCACCGGCGTGCAAGTCCGGCAACACCACCGGCTTTACCTGCGGCAAGATCACCGCCGTCGACCAGTGGTCATACCGCCCGGACCTCAGCGTAGACAACGCCTTCATAGCGACCGCGTGCACGCTGCCGGGTGACAGCGGTGGAGCCATCGCGACCGGCACCAAGGCGCTGGGCATCTCACACGGCACCGCGAACATCCCCAACGGGGAGTGCGGCCACTCCACGACTGTGTGGGGGCAGCCGATCAAGTCGGTCCTCGCGGCCAACCCCGGCCGTGGAGATGGGATGGCCGTAAATCACACAGCAATTTGGATACGTTCCAGCTTTGTGGCAGACGTGCGCGGCTATGTGCTCGGTCGGAGCATCTGCGCGTGGCATGGGCCTGCGCTCATCACACAGGTGGCGATCGCGGCGCCCGGACTTCCACCAACGACGAGGCGCTCCGGGCGATCGCCGGCGGCGGAGCTGAGCCCCTAAGTGTGAATCGACGTGGCGTTCGGTCAGGGCGGACGAGCGTCGCCGCACCTTCACTGTCGCCGGCCTGCGCCTGACAGTCGAGCCATCTAGAAGCACGAGGCGGCCCCGGGAATCGAGGGCGGGTTCACACGGTCGTCGCAACACTCTCGATTTGGGAGTTGCGACGGCCGTGTCGTTTTCTGGGGATGTGGCGGAGTTCGGTGACCGGTTGGCCTCGTTGATCGAGGCGGGGATATCGGTGGCCGATGCTGCGGTAGCGCTGGGTATTTCGCGGTATCGGTGTTATGCGATCCTGCGGGCGGCCGGGCGCCCGGTCGGCAAGCCCAGAGGACCGTCTCGGCCTCAGGACCGGGCACTGATCAAAGCCACGTTCACCGAGACTGGTGTGGTTGCGCATGCGGCCAAGGCTGCTGAGGTCAGCTTTTCGGTGGCCCGCCGGATCTTGCTCGAGGAGGGCTTGCTCGAGGCAGGTCGGATCGTGGTCGGTAAACCCGAGGCCCGGCGGCGTTTCCTGGAGTTGGTCGCCGATGGTTGGTCAATGGGTGACGCTGCGGCCGAGGTCGGTGTGAATGTGCGGACTGCCAGGGATTGGCGCGACGGAGTCCGACGGGCGGGACCGGGCAGAATCCATTCGGACGGCACCGTGGTGGAACGCGGCACTCGATACAAATCTGCGGTGACCAAGATCGACAGCGACGGACCAGCATCGACGGGCGATCGGTATCTGTCGTTGCAGAACCGGCTCGATATCGCCGACGGTCTGGTGACTGGGCAGTCGCTGACGGTGATCGCTGCGCGGATCGGCAAGCACAAATCGACGGTGTCGCGGGAGGTCCGGGCGCACCGGGTGGGCGGCTGCTATCTGCCCTATCGGGCCAATCGGGACGCTTCGGCGGCACGGCAGCGCCCCAAACACGCCAAACTGGTGGCCAAACCGAGCCCTGCGGGCGGCGGTGATCGAGGGACTGTCGTGTCAGCGGTCTCCCGAACAGATCTCACACCGACTACGCAAGGACTTCCCCGACGACGAGAGTATGCGGGTGAGCCACGAAACGATCTACCAAGCGCTCTACCTCCAGGCCAGGGGTGGCCTGAAACGAGAGGTCGCCCAGGCTCTGTGCACCGGACGGACCCGGCGGGCGCCACGTCGCCGTCCGGACCGGCGCTCTCACCGTTTCGCCGACCCGATGATCATGATCATCGACCGGCCCGCCGAGATCGAAGACCGGGCGGTTCCCGGGCATTGGGAAGGGGACCTGATCTGTGGGACGGGCAACAGGTCCGCGATCGGGACGTTGGTTGAACGCTCGACCCGCTACACGATGCTGGTCCACCTGCCAGCCGGTCACGACGCCGAGACCGTCCGCGACGGGCTCATCGCCACGATCTCGACGCTGCCCGCGCACCTGCGTGGGTCGTTGACCTGGGACCAGGGCTGCGAGATGGCGCGGCATAAGCAGTTCACGATGGCCACCGCCATGCCGGTCTACTTCTGCAATCCCGCCTCACCCTGGCAACGCGGCACCAACGAAAACACCAATGGTCTTCTGCGTCAGTACTTCCCGAAGGGCACTGACCTGAGTGTTCATGGTCCCGAAGACCTCGAACACGTCGCTCGCCAACTCAACACCCGTCCACGCAAAACGCTCGACTGGGATACCCCAGCCGAGCGTCTGCGTGATCTGCTAACCCACTAGTTGGTGCGGACCTTCAGGCCGGGGGTGGCCGCGAGGATCGAGTTGATCGGCGTCCCAAACCCCTTGGATTTGTCGTCGCAGTCCCCGTTGGTGGCGCTCGTGATGCCCAGCGCTTTGGTACCGGTCACGATGGCTCCACCGCTGTCGCCCGGTATCGTGCACGCGGTCGTGACGAAGCCGTTGGGCACGCGGACCATCGAGTTGATTATCCACTCGTTGACGCCGGTGATCTTGCCGCAAGTAAAGCCGGTGGTGTTGCCGGACTTGCACGCCGGCGCCCCGACCACGGGATCTGCGGTGCCGGTGATGCGTAGCGGGTCCCCGCCGTAGGTGTCAACGAGGTTGTTCTGGAAACGCTTGGCGACGCCGTCGTAGATCTTGATCACCGCGTAGTCGCCACCATCGACTACTGCCTTATCGAATTCACCGATGAAGTTCTGCCCCATCGCCGCCTTCGTGGCGTTCAACCCGCCCACGTTCTCGCGGTGGAAGTCACAGTGTCCGGCGGAGATGTTCACCACCTCGCCGTCGCCGTTGGTGCCGTTGAAACCGAACGAGCAGCTGACGTTGCGGGTCTCGCCGGTGAAGTAATGCTGGCCACCCATAACGGCGTCGGCCGGCGGCTTGGGCGTGGTGGTGGTGGGCTTGGTCGTGGTGGTGGCGTCGGCCTTGGCGACGGTGACCTGCGCGGTGGTGGTCGATCCAGTGACGCCATTGCGGCCGGAGAAGATGGCCCTCATGGTCACCTTGCCTGCGGTCTCGGGCAACCACTCCATGGTGGCGGTGCCGTCGGCGCCGACCGGTACCTCTTCATAGCTGTTCTTGTCATCCTCGAATACGACGTTACCGCCCGCCGCCGCGGGGGTGACCCTCGCAGTGACGGTGGCGAGCTTGCCGACCTTCGCGCCGGTAACCGGGCTGAGGGCGATGGTGGAGGCGACGGTGTTGCTGTCGGCCTTGGCGACGGTGACCTCTTGGGTGGTGGTGGATCCGGTGACGCCGTCGCGGCCGGAGAAGGTCGCCTTGACGGTCACCTTGCCGGCGGTCTCGGGCATCCACTCCGTGGTGGCGGTACCGTCGGCGCCGACCATTACGCCGGAGGCGATCGGTTCGGGGTTGGCGCCGTTTACAACCTCCTCGAACAGGACGTCGCCGCCCTCCGCTGCGGGGTTGACCTTCACGGTGAGGGTGATGGCCTTGCCGACCTTCGCGCCGGTGACCGGGTTGAGGGTGATCGTGGAGGCGCCGGGGTTGGTGGTGGTCGGCTCGGTCGGCTTGGTGGTGGTCGGTTCGGTCGGCTTGGTGGTGGTCGGTTCGGTCGGCTTGGTGGTGGTCGGCTTGGTGGGGTCAGACGAGCCGAGCGAGCCGAGCCCCGGCAGGTCGGACGAGCCGCCCGGTCCCTTCGCCACACGCACGAAGCCCAGGAAGTCGGGCAGTTGCAGGCCCTGTCCCTCTGCGGTGTCCTTGACTTCCAGTGCGATGTCGTTGGCGGCGGGATCGATCTTGGTGCCGTTGATGAGGCCGGCCAGCGGTGCGGGGAGCTGCTGAATCCAGCCGTTGACCTGGCCGAGCAGATCGTGCAGGGTCTGCTCGCTGCGCGACTGGTCCTTGACCTGATAGCCGGCGGCCTCCACCGCGGTGCGGGCAGCGGCCTTGTCCGGTCCGTCGGCCAGACCGACCAACGGGGCGCCGGCCGCGTCGAGCCACACGCCGGCGAACGCGGTGGGGAACTTGCCGCGGAGCGTGTCGGCGAACCTCAGCAGTTCCTGCCCGGTCTCGGCCTGCTCGAGGTACTGGGCGGGGCTGAGACCGAGGTCGCGTTGGATCGCGGCCACCATGTCCGCGGGCAACGCCGGCGTCGGGGCAGTGGGTTCCGCCTGGGCGAGGGCCACGCACGGCGCGACCAGAAGGACTGCCGCGGTGCCGATCATCGCGGCACGGCGGACGCGTGTACTACGCATGGGGACCTTTCGGTATACGGGTAGACCAAGGCGTTGGGCCGGGTCGGTCGCGGGAACTGTAGGGGTGATTCCCGCCGCTGGCCACCGATAATTGGTGGGATGAATATGGGGCGGGGCGCACCCGGGCCGCCACAACTCTCCGGTGCGGGTATCGCCGGTATCCACGCGCGATCCCTACTGACAACTGTGCCTTGTCAATACATATGGGATTACTGTTCAGCTCCGTCCGATTTGTACTACCGTTCCGCCCGTGGGTAGTCCGGCGCGGCCGTCGCGAGGTCAGCGCACGAGGAGGGTGACCGAACGCAGTGGCCTGTTCCGGTAGGCCGGAGCGCCGCGTTCTGTGCCGATGGCCTCGCCGTCGACGAAGCGGGCCCGTCTGCTGGCGCATCAGCCGGTGGGGCCGACGGGTGACCGACACAGCGCCACGAGAGAGATCGCGGCCACCAACACGCGGCGCGCGAGCGACCGCGACCTTATGAGGAAGGAACCCACCGGTGGGCGCTGAAACCCCCGCACGACGGACCCGCTCAGCCCGCGAAGCCGCGGAGCAGCCCGGTGTCTCACCGCGCCGGGTACGCAACAGAATGCCCGAGCCTCGGGCCGAGTACGAGGCACGGGCCGCCGAGCGCCGCCGCCGGGTACTGGAAATGCGCGCCGAGGGCCTCAAACTGCGGGAGATCGCGGACCAGGTCGGCATGACGGTCGGCGGTGTGGGCACGATCCTGCACCGCGCCCACAAAGCCGAAGCCGCCCAGCGGCCTCCCTCGATTGTTGAGCAGGTATTCGAACTCACACGTGAGGTGCAGGCCAGAATCCACGAGGCGAAAACCCAACAGCCGGTGCAGAACTGATCTGCACGGCGCGGTGTGAGTTCGTGCGATAACAGTACGAGTCAGACCGAAATCGCGGGGATCCTCGGCGTCGGGCGCTACAACGCTTTATCCCGAACCTGAGCTGATGCGCCAACTGTCACGACTGACCACGATGCCTTGTGTTTGATCTGTCGACCGGGCAGCCAGGGCGTTGCTGCTGCTCGCCGCTGATGACAACCCCCAGCAGCTGACCAGCGTGAGTCCTTTTCCAACTTCCAGGGAGTGGTTCAGCCTAAGGCCCCTTTTCTGGTTCCCGGGGCGATGCCCCCACCCGCAAGGCCCGGGCGGCCGACGCATGCCGCCGAGCCCGTGCATTCATCCCACCAATTTTCGGTAGCCAACGGCGTGTATCGCCCCTACAGTTCCCGCGACCGACCCGGCCCAACGTCTTGGTCTACCCGTATACCGAAAGGTCCCCATGCGTAGTACACGCGTCCGCCGTGCCGTGATGATCGGCGCCGCGGCAGTTCTTCTGGTCGCGCCCTGTGTGGCCCTGGCCCAGGCGGAACCCGCCGCCCCGACGCCCGCGTTGCCCGCGGACATGGTGGCCGCGATCCAGCGCGATCTCGGTCTCAGTCCGGCCCAGTACCTCGAGCAGGCCGAGACCGGGCAGGAACTGCTGAGGTTCGCCGACACGCTCCGCGGTAAGTTCCCCACCGCGTTCGCCGGCGTCTGGCTCGATGCGGCCGGCGCGCCGTTGGTCGGCCTGGCCGACGGACCCGACAAGGCCGCCGCTCGCACCGCGGTGGAGGCCGCGGGTTATCAGGTCAAGGATCAGGCGCGCAGCGAGAAGGTCCTGTCCGATCTGCTCGGCCAGGTCAGCGCCTGGATTCAGCAGCTCCCCGCACCGCTGGCCGGCCTCGTGAACGGCACAGCGATCGATCCCGCCGCCAACGACATCGCACTGGAGGTCAAGGACACCGCCGAGGGCCAGGGCCTGCAACTGCCTGACTTCCTGGGCTTCGTGCGTGTGGCGAAGGGACCGGGCGGCTCGTCTGAACTGCCGGGGCTCGGCTCGCTCGGCTCATCCGACCCCGTCAAGCCCACCAAGCCCACCGAAACGACCAGGCCCACTGAGCCGACCAAGACAACCGAGCCGACCAAGACAACCGAACCGACCAAGCCCGCGGAACCGAGCACCATCGCGCTCAATCCGGTTACCGGCGCGAAGGTCGGCAAGGCCATCACGCTCACTGTGACGGTCAACCCCGCAGCAGCGGGCGGCGAGGTCCTGTTCGAGGAGGTTGTCAACGGCGCCAACCCCGAACCGATCGCCTCCGGCGTATCGGTCGGCGCCGACGGCACCGCCACCACGCAGTGGTACCCCGACACTGCCGGCGCGGTGACCGTCAAGGCCACTTTCTCCGGTCGTGACGGCGTCACCGGATCGATGACCACCCAAGAGGTCACCGTCGCCAAGGCGGACAGCCCCATCGTCGCCTCCACCATCACCCTCAGCCCGGTGACCGGCGCGAAGGTCGGCAAGGTCACGACCGTCACCGCGAGGGTCAACCCCGCGGCGGCGGGCGGCAACGTCGTGTTCGAGGACGACAAGAACAGCTACGAAGAGGTCCAGGTCGGCGCCGACGGCACCGCCTCCATGGAGTGGGTGCCCGAGACCGCAGGCAAGGTGACCATGAGGGCGACCTTCTCCGGCCGTGACGGCGTCACCGGATCGACCACCACCGCGCAGGTCACCGTCGCCAAGGCCGACGCCACCACCACGACTAAGCCCACCACCACCAAGCCCAAGCCGCCGGCCGCGGACGCCGTCCTAGGTGGCGACATGTACGGCACCGAGAAAGAGGACGGGGGCAAGGGCTTCTGCTCGTTCGGTTTCAACGGCACCGACGCATCCGGCCGCGCGGTGAACATCTCCGCCGGGCACTGCGACACGGACGCACCTGCCGCAGGCACCCTCTACTCCTCGATCGCATTCAAGGTCGTCGGCGATCGTTTCGACGATCGCTACGGCAACTTCGACAAGACAGTCCTCAATGGCCTCGACTACTCGGTGATCAAGATCGCCGACAACGCCGCCACGCTCTTCGAGAACAACTTCGTTCGCGCCCCCGGCTCGGACCCGGTACCG